>NZ_PNCN01000052.1:0-11524 GCF_005886135.1 Pseudoalteromonas sp. S4741
TGGCAAACACGGGGCGATTCACGGTATCCTTTAATCTATAAAGATAAAGTACCTCTACTTCTACGCCTTCCAAGCTTGGTATTAACAAAGAAGATATTGGCCTATTAGAAAATTGCTCAAAGTTATCAGCTTTAGAATACTGTGAATAAGAAATAGAGTGCTGCAGGAGGTCTGACAATATAATTAATTTTTTATTTCTTGCCCTTGAATTGAACAAAGAATTGATCGAAGCATATTTTATGGTTTCCATGATAGGAGAGCTATTAGCAACATTAATATCAATTAACTCATCTAAGTGATGGATTATTTTATCATGGAACTGCTCTTTCCATTGTTGATATAACCTTCTTTTATTTGAAGTAAGTTCACTTTTGTTTGTTCCATCTCCTGGATTGCAAACCTCTATAATTGGCTTCTTATCTGTAAGATCAGTATTTATTACATAAAGTGAAAAGCGGGAATCTACTGAAGAGTTTTCAACTATTGAAAATAATTCTTTTTTTGCCAAAAGTGATTGCGTTTCGTTAAAACTATCTGTTGCGTCTATAATAATTACATTATCTGTTTTAATAACACCGTCTTTCCGACAAAGAGATACCGCATCCCTATCAATTTGATCAGTTTTTAAAAAAAAGTAGCTAGCAACAAGACTTAATAGTATTAAGATTGCTAATGTAAGGTATAAAACACCCTGAGTATCTTCCTTTTTTTTATTTCTTTTCTTTGCTCTACCCATTAGTGGCTAGCCCTATCGACTTCGTTATGAAACATATTTTTTGATGAGTTGAGTTTTTCTCTCAATGAAGGCAATTGATTTTCAAGCTTATTTTTTAATTGAATTAATTCATCTCTTTTATCTTTGTAATTAAAATGTAGTGGTTCGAAATTTAATTTAAAATTGAAGTCATTTTCAAAGTATTCAGGAGGAGGGGTAGTTCGGGTTTCTGAATTAATATCTCTGTATAACTTTGTGACATAAGTTAACGCGCTTTCTGAATGAGTGACATAATTATCAAATATTTTTTTTTGCATTTCAAATGAACTAATAGAGTTAGCTAACCCTTTGGTTGAGTTTTTTATTATATGGAAATTAGCTTCTATAGTTTCGATGGCTTCCTCATATTTTTCATCGACATAATCTAATATAGCACGTTTTTCTTCCATCAAATCATCAAGTGCTTTCTCTTTAAGTTTTGCAAATCTGCCATACTTAGGATATTCATCGTCAGATTTGTAGCCTTTATACGTAGCCAAAATGAAGAAGAATATACCCACGAAGAATAGTAACCAAGAATTAATATCTGAAACAGAAAACCATCCACTTTCTATCAATTTCCACACGTATTCAGGCGCGTTATCGGGGTAACTATTCAATGCTTCTCTATAATGGGCTATAAATAAATTGCCGATACACACAAGAAACATCACTACACTAAAAAATATTAAACTGAAATAGGACTTCCATTTTATTACATGATTTTTATACCGTAAGACTAGCAACCCCATTAAAAACCCAAAAGTTACATTAACAAAAGCAATTGCAGAGGCTATTGCAATACCGCCGAGCAAACCTGAATCACTGCCCTCAGCGAAAAAGAAGCCATTAGCGATAGCCTCTATTAACATAAAGAAAAATAGTAAACCAAAAGTTTTAATACTACTGACAGGATAATCAGGTTCCCTGTTTAATTTATTCATTGACTTAAATTGTGCTAAATCTTCATTAGCTAAATCAAACTGTTTTTTTAGGTCTTTTAATTCACGCAAAGAAATTGTCATCTCTGAACGAACGGTTTGTTCGAATTCACAAGGCGAACTTGTTGCATTGGAAAAATAATGTTGAATGCTTAGGTTATTTATCTCATCACTAAGGCAGTTAAGTGACTGCTGGACGCTGTGTGATTTTTGAATAAGCTGAGTCTGAAATTTGCTTCTATATTTAATTTCATTTGAGTCTGGTGATTTTGCATTGCTATTAGGCAGTTCTTTACTTGCTTGATGCCTTGCAGATGCTACCACATCTAGCTCGATACTAATTTTTTCATTGTCAATTATCGGAAATTCTTCCGGCTTGTATATCGAAATTAACTTTTTATTTCTGAGGGCATTTAACATTTGGTTACTTATCTAACTTAAAAGTCTTTCTGAATATCAGAACTTCTTACTTAGCTAGCTTGAGTAAAATATGCTTCCGATGCTAATACAAAAAAGTCCATATAACCCAGTGACTTTACATTATTTTGTCATATTTGCAATGCGACATATAAATTATTTTAGCTAATTGTAGATTAGCGACTTCTAGGTCAATCGACTTCCCAGCTTTCAATAGACACCGGCTTATAATTTTAAAGTACAAAACGGGAGTAAACATCCGTTTTTTAAGCCTATATTGCTATATTTCGGAAGCAAATTTCCGTTTCTAGGACTTCAAAGGTAGTTATCGGAAATATACTTCTGTTTTTGAAAACGTTAACCTTAATAGCTATGAGCAACTTTTAGGGTCTTATTTGAGCGAACAACGGTCTTTAAGGTTAGCATCTTTGATAACCGCTATTCCGACATAGCGGTCATTGGGAGTTTATTGAGGTTTACGAGAGAAATTAGACATTTGCTGACGGAGGCGATTGAGAGCCTCGACTGTAGTTTGAAGGTGTAAGGCACACAATACTGATGCTGTCACATACCTCTTAATCATTAAAACCAACGCATAGTAAAAATGCCATGCGTGCCGAACCCCTCTTAAATCGTGTTAGGTGTGTTCTAAATTAGTACTTTTTGAAGTTATCTAAGCTCCTTCCACTTTCACTGGATATATTTAAAATACGGCAAACAACTTCAAAATACTGAGGCTCAATACCTTCGATTTCTTTGTATTCGCCATGATCGTTAAGTGATCGAATTATCGGGTAGTTTCCCCACAAGTTATTGCTAGTTATATAATCATTTACTTGTGTGTGTTTTGAGAACCCATTTGCCTTAAATATACCGATATATTCTTGAATTTCTGAATTCTCGCCTTGGCTTAAACTCATCCCTTTCAAAACGCTATTTGCTCTATGCTTTGTACTGTACTCCTTATAAAGTAAATACTGTTTCTCGAACTTAGTGTTACCACATGAGACTAACAGTTGGAGTTGGTTCCAGCTCAATTTTACTATATTCGTAATATGTATTGTTGAACTGTGCCCCTTTCGATTCGTCACCTGAACGATTTCATTTACCTTAAAAAGCGCAATTTGGCGGTAGACCACAGGGTCATACTTGAATTTTCTTTCAGCTGTTACCGCTGTAGGGAAAAGAGCTTTATGTTGATTAGTCAATGAAACTTGAGGTCTCACAAGTCGAGCGGTTACTCGCTCAGGCTTGGCGGCTGGGTCAGGTTTTAATGCTTCTTCAATCGTTTTCCAATCTGCAATTTTCCGAGTATATAATTTTGGGGCAAAGGCGAGTCAGCAGATAACTCGCCTGACAAAAACGTGTTAGAGCCTAAGAACCGCTCTGTGCCAGAGAAAGATGTTGATAACGCCTTGCTAACGCAATACAAAAGCTATCGCACAGCAGCTTGCCACTATGCCACTGCTAACATGTCAGTGTCTTTATGCGGCTCTAATTCGATCTCGTAACCTTCTTGGTAATTGTCGAGTGCCTTAACAACGCTTTGAACATCCACCTTAAAGAACTCTTTGCGATGATTTACTAGGTTGACTCTTTGTTTGCTGAATTCGTTATGTAGAAATTTCTCTAAACTGGGTGCATCTTCCGAATATATATATGCGTGGACATCAAACAGTTCCGGTACAGAAGCATCTCCGAGTTCTTTGACTCTCTCATCTGGATCTGCTCTTCGAGTCATGCCAATTTTTACCATCCCCTCCCCAAATGACACCCTATTAGAGATTATATAAACGTAACCAGCTCGTGTTTGTTGAGCGAGCGATTGTGAGCGAGCCTCTTTTTTCTTCAACACTTCCAGTTCCAATTTATGCAGCTCGTACAGTTCCTTTTGCTCATCAGAGCTGGATTCTAGTTTGCTCAATTCATGCGCAACCAGCTGCTCCATAATCTCACGCTCTTTCCTAGCTTTATTCGCAGCATTAATTATACGCTTTTCTTCTCGCTCTGCTTCTTTCGCGATACGTGCTTCTTCACGTTGTTCTTCTTTAATGTCAGCTTTAATCTGGTTCAATTCATATGTTAGTCGGAGCTCTTTATTCTTTAACCGGAAATAACTTTCAGACAATTGCGTTTTAACTATACGGCCTGAGTTGTTTATATCGTCGAATGTTTCACGGGCGCGTTGAGATAGCCTATTGATGTTGTTCCAATCAACCATTGAAGATGCCGCTTTAAACTCATTATCTAAACAGCGGATCCGGAGTTTTATTTCACGATTAAATAGTTTTGTAGCGCCAGCTTTGCGGCCATTAACTCTTACGTCTTTACTCATACTGCAGATACAAGCTGTTTTGTTTTTTACCATTTCCTTTATGTCTTCTTTAACTTGAGCAAGTTCTGCTTCAATTTTTCTGACTTCTTTCGTTTCCGATATAAATGCGTAAGAAGTATCATCAGAGGTACCCACGCCAAGGTTGTACAATGAAAGCTTTTTTTTGTTGTCACGTAGTCTGCTGAATGTCTTATTGTACTTTATCTGTAAGTCTGAATATTTCTCTTTAATTTGTTTTAGCTTGTCTTCTGCCCTCGATACAGGGAAGTACGCATCTCTAACTTTCTTACCATCTGCTTCGACCATTTCAAGCGCTCCGCATGATTTCCTCCACAAGAAAAATGCACCTAATGCACAAATGAATAATATAATTGTTATGAGCATGGTTATGTCCTTATATTGATGCCGGAATTGACCCAGTTAGGTTTTCGTGCGATTGCTTGTTCATTGCTTCACGAATCAAAATACTTTCTCTGTATTCCTTTGCTTCTACATCATAGTACCAGTCGCTTGACACATTCAGTTCGTCCATTGCAGCTTTTACTTGCTGGGGGCTTACCTTGAAAAACTCCTTTCGATTGTTTTCCACATTCACTCGTTGTTCGTCAAACTTTCTATGAAGCTTCTTCTCTATTTCTGGAGCATTCTGCACAAATGCCATCGTGTGCACATCAAATTTAAACGGTACGCTTGCGTCACCGAGTTCATTAATGCGATCCATCGGTTCGAGTCTACGAGTCATTCCGATTTTAACAACACCCTCTCCAAAACTACCTAGGTTTGAAATGACATATATGTAGCCGACCTTTGTGATCTGTGCTTGCGAGGTTGTGCGTTGAAATTTATTTTCTAGCTTGGCAATTTCAGATTTCATCTTTTGGATTCTTTCTTCCATGACTTTAGCGCTTGCCCCGTGCAGTTTTAAAGCTAAGGCTTGGGCTTTTTTCAGATCAGAGCTCCGGTAAGATATTTCGTCTTCAAGGTCATCGGCTTCATCTCCGGATTGATTATTTTGCTCACGGAGGATAGCTTGTTGTTTTTTCCTCTCCGCTTTCTGTCTTTCTCTGTATAAAAGCTCTCGATGCCAAGCGTTTAACTCATTGATTTTCAGGTTAAAAAATTCTGCTGAGATTGTTACATTAGCCGTCTCGCCCAGTTTACCAAGTTGTTCATTTACACGATGTAGTTTATTAACCGCCGTATCATAAGTTGAATGGCGCATAGTTTTTCTTATGGCATCAAATTCTGCATTGAATGCTTTGAGCGAAAGATATCGGTAATCTTCGACCATTCGTGCACCAGTTTTTTCGCAGCCAAACCATTCCCATTTTGAGTATGCGTTTGTTGCTAGGCCTCTGCTTATGACACGATACTGATCCGCATAACATTTATTGATTTGAGCTTTAAGTTCCTCTCTGTCATCAAAGCGATAAACAGGTGGCTGTAATCCAACTTCGATATATTGTCTCTCTAGCTCAAGCTTCTCAGTGGATTCCTCGAGTGTTTTAAAATGTTCTTGACCAGAAGTGATTTTCCTTTCCACTTCTTCTAACTCACCTTCAAGTTTGGCAACCTGATTTTCAATAGATTCCTTTTCGAGGTTTTCCTTTTGACGTTGAATTTCAGCAATTTTTTCAATTCGTTTCGTGTGATTAGATTTCCCTTTGATGGCGAGAACAATTATGGCTCCGCAAAATAGCGCCGATAAGTAAACGTGTATGTCTATTCCCTCAATCATATTTCCCTTCATTTTATTATGCTTTTGGATTACCTTATCTTTTGTATGGAATATATTCAACACTACCTCTTAACAGTAACTTCCTTAATCGCACTTTTGTCGAAATCCAAACCATAACGACCATATCAACATGTTCATCTTTTACATTTATTAACGTCAAGCTGACGCTATACTTATGGATATCTTGTTGCTTATCGGATAGGAGAAACATAGGACAACGCGGCTTGAAAGTGCCAACAAAAGAAATTCGACATCATTTTCATCCACTTGTGTCAGGAAGGCGGTGAAGGCTGCTTTAAAATAGTCAGGGATTACAAAGTTAATCACACCACATACGTTCAGAGAGTCGTTCGCGACTCATCTTTAGCAATCAGGAGAAGACATTCGCACAGTTCAAAGTAAACTTGGTCATTCCGATTTGAAGACAACGCAAATATATATTCATGTTTTACAACAAGGCGCAAACGGTGTTGTTAGCCCTTTGAGCAAAATTTTCTAGCTCGTTTTGGGGCAAATACGAGTTAGCCGATAGCCGGCTTTGCAGAATAAAACTAATTACATAAAGTTATCGTGACAGTCTCTTCATAAGTCAAAGCAGTCTTGGAAAAGTAAGTATTTTCGTTCTACGTTCATTATACTTTGGCTGGCCGACATACGCACATATTCCGTGTATCAAACCTTACTAAGTTTGCAATGGGTAAGAACGTTGTTGAAGTAGAAAAGAAGCTCGAAAAACTAGTGCCTAAAGAGTTTAAAGTCGATGTTCACCACTAGCTTATACTGCATGGACGCTATACCTGTGTTGCCTGTAAACCTAAATGCGGCAGCTGTATTAGTGAAGACTTGTGTGAGTTTAAAGGTAAAACTGAGTAGCTATATGGCAAGTGTTCCTCTACCAATACATTCTATTTCTTAATGCAGGTGCCAAACTTAGGCACCTTGATTTTTCTATAGTGCAAATTAATTAAATAAACGCTTATACCTGCACCCTTGCGAAGAGCAATTATTGGAACATTTTCAAAGTATTAATTTCACAAGCGTCAATCCTTTAGTTATGCTGTTGAGCATTATGAAATTTTATTGCGAGAATTCCTATGCTACCAATACTTCGTATCTTGTTAATTGAGCAAGATCCAGTCACCTTACAAGAGCTTTCAACGAATCTATCGAAGACCATTGTCAATTTTGAGCGAGATGATATTCATATCGATATTATTGAGCGTCTTGAGTTAAAACAAGCGTTGGACATTGTAGAGGAAGATGGTGATATTCAGGCTGTAGTGCTTAGCTGGGATTTGCAAAATAAGGTTGGCGAACGCACTTATAGTCGCTTTATCGAGCAGTTAAAAGGGATCCGCCTTGAGCTGCCAGTTTATGTTATTGGCGATGATACGAAGGGGCTAGAAATCGTTAATGAGTCGGAGGAGATTGAGTCTTTCTTTTTTAAAGATGAGGTAATTTCTGATCCTGAAGCAATTTTAGGCTATATGATCAACGATTTCGATGACCGCTCAGAGACCCCATTTTGGACTGCGTATCGCCGTTATGTTGGCGAAGCAAACGATTCTTGGCATACACCAGGTCACAGTGGCGGCTCCAGCTTTAGAAATTCTCCTTATATTAAAGATTTTTATCAGTTTTATGGTCGTAATGTGTTTGTGGGCGACTTGTCGGTTTCGGTTGATTCGTTGGGTTCATTGTCAGATAGCACCAATACCATTGGCCGTGCGCAAGAGTCAGCAGCGGCGACGTTTGAAGTCAAGCATACCTATTTCGTTACCAATGGGTCGTCTACCTCAAATAAAATCATCTTGCAGACATTGCTGCGTAAGGGCGATAAAGTGATTATCGATCGCAATTGTCATAAATCTGTGCACTATGGCATTTTGCAATCAGCGAGTTTACCTGTTTATTTGTCGAGTATTTTAAATCCTAAATATGGCATCTTCGCGCCGCCGTCGTTGGCCGACATTAAACAGGCGATAGAACAAAATACCGATGCGAAATTGCTAGTCCTCACCGGTTGTACTTACGATGGCCTACTGAGCGATCTGAAACAGGTGGTCGATTATGCCCATCAACATGGTATTAAAGTATTTATTGACGAGGCATGGTTTGCTTACTCGCTTTTTCATCCAAGCCTACGATACTATTCCGCCATTCATGCTGGCGCTGACTACGTCACTCATTCGGCGCATAAAGTGGTATCGGCGTTTTCTCAAGCGTCTTATATTCATGTTAACGACCCTGATTTCGATGCTGATTTCTTTCGTGAGATTTACAGTATTTACGCCAGTACATCGCCAAAATATCAGCTTATCGCGTCGCTTGATGTATGCCAAAAGCAATTAGAGATGGAAGGCTATAAGTTACTCAATGCTTTGTTGAACCATGTGGAAGAATTTAAACAACAGATGGCTTCACTCAAACAAATTAAGGTACTAGGTAAGCAAGACTTTATGGAAATATTCCCGCACTTTAGTGGTGATAATATGGGTCACGATCCACTAAAAATTCTCATCGACATAAGCGAATTACCTTATTCATTAAAGGATATTCATAAATACCTGCTGGATGAAATTGGCCTAGAAATAGAAAAATACACCCACAGTACCATCTTAGTATTACTGACGCTTGGTGGCACGCGCTCAAAGATCATTCGTTTATACAATGCATTGAAAAAACTCGATAGCGGCAAGGTTAAACTAGCCACATCAACGCGACGTTCTCGCTTGCCGGAAAATTTACCGGCTATAAACTTAGCCTGTATTCCAAGCGAAGCATTCTATGGCGAGCGGGAATCGGTGCCTATTAGTAAAAGCAATAACCGCATTTGTGCCGGTTTAGTTACGCCCTACCCGCCAGGCATTCCACTTTTGGTTCCGGGGCAGCATATTACACAAGAGCATATTGACTATCTTAAAGAATTGGCAGGACAAGGATTAACAATTCAAGGCAGTTTTGATAGCGAAATATATGTTCTTAAGGGCAAAGTTAATAAGTAAAGATATACTTTAATACAGTCGAACTCCGCATAACTAAACAGCAATATCACATGATATTGCTGTTTAGTAGAGTAAAAAGCTGATCCTCACACTCCAAAAATAAATGAAGCCAGAATGCAATGATACAATTGAAGAACAAAAAAGCGCTTACACTTCTGCGGATTGCAGCTCTCATTGTTACTCTTACTAGCATATACATTTTTGCCCCTTGGCAGTTTGCTTTATATTACTTTCACCCACTGCCCGCTAATGTTCAAGCACAAACACAAGAGGCTATTGAACAAGGAATTGATGGCATTATTGTGTATATTCATAAACAAGGACAGCAACCTGAATATTTTGCAAATGGTTGGCATAATAGAAAGCACAAAATACCCGCTTACCCTAGTGCACTTTTTAAAATTGGCAGCATTCGAAAGTTATATGATGCAGCAGCTTTAACCAAACTTTCAGCCGCTGGACGTATTGATGTAGATAAAACACTGGCTGATTATCTTCCATCATTAATTGGACGCATTGAAAACGCAGATAAAATTACATTGCGAATGATGGTAAAGCACAAAAGTGGTATA
This sequence comes from Pseudoalteromonas sp. S4741, assembly GCF_005886135.1. Lineage (NCBI taxonomy): Bacteria > Pseudomonadati > Pseudomonadota > Gammaproteobacteria > Alteromonadales > Pseudoalteromonadaceae > Pseudoalteromonas > Pseudoalteromonas sp. S4741. Next base: position 9,763 of record NZ_PNCN01000052.1, read on the forward strand.
CCCAATTACACAGACACTGATAATTTCGATTGGTCAATAACCTACCCTGACCCAATTACATTAGTGCTCGATAAACCCGCTGATTTTAGCCCTGATGCTGACTATGGCTATTCTAATACCAATTATTTGTTGCTGCGAAAAATTATGTCAAACGTGCTGGGTTATGATCATAACCAATTTATTAAAGATGAAATTTTAACGCCACTGGGCCTAACGCATACGTTTTCATCTGTACATGAAATCAATTTAGTAGATTTGATGAGTGGTTACTACGTAGGTTATGAGAATGATTTTAAAGCGCTCGATCAAGGCTATGTGGCAACCGCACAAGATGTAGGCGACTTTATTTTTGCTTTAAACAAAGGCACTTTTTTCGACGAACAAGAGCAAGCTTTGTATGCATCACTTTATAAGTATGAACACACAGGTTGGGTATTAGGGTATTCAAGCATTGCTTGTTATTATAAAGATATCGATACAGTCGTTGTGCAGTTTATAAATACTAATGGCGATGATACTGTGATGCTCACAGAAATAATTTATAATCGGATTATTGATATTTTAACTGCGCAGCAATAGTAGTTAAAACTAGCTGCGTTATAAAAATTTATATGAATTTTAAAGAGGATTTAAATGCGTTTACTACATACTATGTTACGGGTTGCTAATCTAGATAAATCAATTGCCTTTTACACTAATGTGCTAGGTATGAAAGAGTTACGTCGTGCTGATAACGAAGAGTACCGCTATACCCTCGCCTTTGTCGGCTACGGTGATGAAACTGATACAACAGTGCTTGAACTAACCTATAACTGGGATACCGACAGCTATGATTTAGGCAATGCCTATGGTCATATCGCGATTGAGTTTGATGATATCTATAAAGCCTGTGCTGATATCAAGGCCGCTGGCGGTAACGTAAGCCGTGAACCAGGTCCAGTAAAGGGTGGCACAACAGAAATAGCGTTTGTAAAAGATCCAGATGGCTACTCAATTGAACTTATTCAGAAAAAAGAAAATATGAATAAATTTTAGTAAATATATTTAATAGGCTTACTAAGCGGCTTTTTAATTATTTAAACTTAACTCTGATACAATTTTAAAAAAGGTGCTGTATGCACCTTTTTATCGTAATTGACTATCTTTACTGCCACGCCGATTAAGCCCTTTAGAAAGTGCGCCTTTACCTTCTAGTTCAACTTGGCAGCTTACACAATACTTAACACCTGGTAACGCAAGTCTTCGTGCCTGTGGTATTGGTTCATCACATTCTTCACATAGCTCGGCACTGGCTCCAGAAACTAAGTTACTTCTAGCATATTGCACAGCATCATTAACGCTGGCGTCGATTTGATCTTGAATTGCACCATCGCGTGCCCATCCACTTGCCATATAACCTCCTATTTATTTGGACGTTTATATGTACCCTAACATAGGTGAAGTTTATTTAAGCTGAATATAAAGAAAGGAAAGAAACTAATAATATATAGGAGTTATTATATTAAAATATTTAATTTTGAGATTTTAACTTCACTGGATAGTTTTGAAGTAGTGATGGAAATGCAGGACTGATTTTAGATACTTTTTAATAAAAGCTGTCTTACTAATAAATAGTAAGTGGCGTATTAAGAGATTTTCACTCTTTTTAAAGTTGCGGATAGAGTGTGTGGTGTCATACTGCTGTATATATTACTTAAAGCAAGTAAGTGGCGTCCCCAAGGGGATTCGAACCCCTGTTACCGCCGTGAAAGGGCGGTGTCCT
>NZ_PNCN01000053.1:0-39500 GCF_005886135.1 Pseudoalteromonas sp. S4741
TTGAGATGGATTTATTATCCACAGTTCAGGTTAAATAATAAACGCACTGCGGTTAAAGCTGTGCGTTTAAAAGTTCATCTATCGGCGGGCTAACTTGCTGATTTATTAACGCCAATGTCTCCTTAGCGCTACCGCTTAAATTGAAAATATCTTACACTGGCTTTATCTCAATTAAGGCTGGTATCGTATGCTCAATATTATTCAATCAAACCGTATGGAAGCCCTGCAAGCGCAGTTTCATCAGCTATTAAAAATAAACCCATTGCAAAGCCCATTTGATAAAGAAGTGGTGTTAGTGCAATCGCCGGGTATGTCGCAGTGGCTAAAAATTGGTTTAAGTGAAAATTTAGGCGTGGCTGCGCAGGTAGACTTTCCACTGCCGTCGAGCTTTATTTGGCAGTTGTACCAGCAACTATTGCCAAACGTGCCTAAAGAGTCGGCGTTTAATAAACCGAACCTTGCTTGGAAACTGTTTGCAATTTTACCTACTTGTATTGACGAGCCACTGTATTTACCCCTAAAAACCTATTTAGAGGGGGATATTGACGGCCAAAAAACCTTTGCCCTATGTGAAAAAATAGCCGATGTGTACGACCAATATTTAATGTATCGCCCCCATTGGATAGCCAAATGGGATAGCGGTGTTGATACGCTTGACGATGTAGATATCAGCATTGCTCCTTGGCAACCCGATTTGTGGCGCCGCCTTGTCAAATTAAGCAAACAGCTAGGGCAAAGCCAATTTCACCGCGCCAACATGCAAGGACAATTACTCAGCGCCCTTGAGAGTATGGATAGCAGCTTATTGCCAAAGCGTATTAGCCTATTTGGTATATCTGCTATTGCCAGCTCACAGCTTGACGTGTTTGAAGCCTTGAGTAAAAAAACTGAGGTGTTTTTATTCTTTTTTAACCCCAGCGAGCATTATTGGGGCGATATAATCGATGAAAAAACAGCGGCTAAAATAAACGCTAAATACGCCAAAATGCCGCTGGTGGAAGCGCAGCAAAAAAAGCAAACGAATCCTGATGAAGAATACTATTTTATTGGTAATCCGTTGTTGTCGTCGTGGGGTAAACTCGGCCGCGATTATTTTGAGCAACTGGTGCAGCTTGATGCCCGTTGGATTGATGGTTTTATTGATGCGTTTGACGATACCTTACTTGGGCAAGTGCAAAGCGAAATATACCAACTTGCCTTTAAAGGTGAATCGCTTACCGATAACAAAGAATGGTTTATAAACGATGAGGGTAAACTGCCCATAAGTGCACACGATACCAGCATTACGTTAAGTGACTGCCACACACCATTAAGGGAAGTCGAGCGCCTGCACGACTACTTACTCAATTTGTTTAATCAAAACCCAACGCTTACCCCCAAAGATATCATTGTGATGATGCCTGATGTAGGTACTTATAGCCCTTACATTGAGGCCGTTTTTGGTGGTGCGCAGGGCAGCCGATTTATACCATACGCCCTTGCCGATTTAGCCATAGAGCAAGAAAAACCAGTACTGAGCTCGTTTGCCAGTTTAGCTAATTTACCGTTTTCGCGCTTTGGCGTATCGGATATTCTTGATTTATTACAGGTTACGCAAATTGCCGAAAAATTTGGCCTAGAGGCCCATGAATACGAGCAAATACATTATTGGCTTGAGCGAGTAGGGGTAAAGTGGGGTATAAACGCTGAGCATAAACAAAGCTTTGATTTACCCGCCATTGATTTAAATACCTGGCAACATGGCTTGAACCGTTTATTACTGGGGATTGCCATGCGCGACGAACAGTGCCCATTTAATGGTATTTACAGCGCCGATGAAGTAGAAGGTATGGCGCTTGATACTCTCAATAAGCTGGTGCATTTTATTGATGTGCTTCAAGACTTTAAAGCGAAACTCACCCCTGATGATACGCTTTCTAATAAAGCCCATATACTAAGTGAGCTACTCAATACTGTGTATGAGAGCGAAAGCGATGATAGCTGGGATTTATTACTGCTGCAAAAGGTGCTCGAAGACATTGCGAAGCACCACGACAACGGCGACTACAGTAAAGCCGTTTCGCAGCGCATAGTGAGCTATCTAATAAAACAAGGTATACAAGAAAAAGGTGTAGGTCAGCGCTTTTTAGTAGGACAAGTGAACTTTTGTACTCTCATGCCCATGCGCGCCGTCCCTTTTAAAGTGGTGTGTATGCTAGGCTTAAACGATGCCGATTACCCACGCACGGTGCAGCCAATCGGATTTGATTTAGTGCCGTATTCTAAAAAGCAAAAAGGTGACCGTTCACGTAAACTCGATGACCGTTACCTCTTTTTAGAAGCGCTCTTAAGTGCTCGAGATAATTTATATATGAGCTACATTGGTCGCTCATGTTTTGACAACCAGCCGCGCATGCCATCAACGCTTGTCAGTGAGCTTTTAGAATACATAGGCCGCAGTTTTAAACTTAGCGAACCCAGTGATAAACCCTTGCCAGATTGCCTTATTAGCCAACAACATTTACAACCTTTTAATAGTCAGTATTATTTGCCAGCTAGCACTGAACAGGCGGGAGTAAATAATCACAGCTATAACCCAATTTGGCTGCCTAGCGAGGCTATTGAGGCTAAAGCAATCACTGCGCTTGATGTAACGCCCCCAGAGCTACTTGATCTTGATGTGTTTATTCGTAGTGTATGCCATGCCCAAGAGAGCTTTTATCAACAAAGTTTAGGGTTACGCTTGCCGCAATTTAACGATATAGCGAAAGACGAAGAACCGTTTAGCTTAGATGCGCTGCGCCGTTATTTTTACCTTGACGAAATACTTGAAGCAAACATTAACAATACGCCGCTCAGTACCGAGCAAATACTGCAGCGCGGTGAGTTGCCCCAAGCCAATGTAGGCAGCTTAATTTATGAGGGTATGCAGCACCGAGTTGATGCGCTTGCAGGGCAAGTAAAAGAGCAAATAAAAGCCGGTAAAAGCGAACCGATAGAAGTGTTACTTGCGCTTGAAAATACCACCATTGAAGGCTGGCTTAACCATGTGTATATGCAAAAACAAGTGTTTTACCGCAGTGCCAGTATTAAAGCCAAAGATTTAATAAAAGGCTTTCTTTATCACCTGGCAGCTCAAAGCATGCAACAAGAGGTTGAAACCTTATTACTGGGTTTAGATAAACAAATTAGCTTTGCCCCTATGAGCAAAGCCAATGCTGACTTGCTGCTTGCAGATTGGTTTGAACTATACAAAGCACTGCGAAATGCGCCGGTGGCGTTTTTTCCGGTGAGCGGTTATGAATACGTGAAAAGCGGTGGCGACATGGCAAAAGCTAACAGTAAATTTAGCCCACAGTATATTGGCCGAGGTGAAGGGGAGAATCCCTATATTCGTTTAACGGTGCAATCGCTCAATGATTGCCAAGAGGAGTTTATTAAGTGGAGCGAAAAATTACTCGCCCCGTTATTTGAGCATGCCAAGGAGAGTGACTATGCAAGCGCTTAACCCACTCACTATGCCTTTATCAGGCCAAAGTTTGATAGAAGCCAGTGCGGGTACAGGTAAAACCTACACGATCACGGGTTTGTATTTACGCTATTTATTAGGCATGCAAATACCCGGTGAGCTGAGTACGCCATTGAGTGTTGAGCAAATTTTGGTGGTTACCTTTACCGATGCTGCAACACAAGAAATTAAAGACCGGGTACGCAGCCGTATTATTGCCGCGCGCGATGCCTTATTGGGGCAACAGCCAAACGATGAATTAATAGAAGGTATAATAGCCGCAGTAGATGATAAACATCGTGCGTTTGACTTACTCGATGCAGCAGCTAAATCAATGGATGAGGCGGCTATTTTTACCATTCATGGTTTTTGTCAGCGGATGCTAAAACAACATGCGTTTGAGTCGGGGGTCGCGTTTAACTTAGAGTTTATTTTAGATGAGCGCGAGATACTGCTTGAGACCATAAAAGATTTTTGGCGCGCGTTTGTCTACCCGCTTAATAAGCAAAAAACAGATGCGATTTTAGAGGTGTTTGCCGCACCTGAATCATTATTTAGCCAAGTAAGCAGTATTTTAAATAAAGCTAACGCCGAAATAACGCCGCAAATAAATTTAGAGGATGTGTGGCAAGCGCGAGATGAATATTTAGAGCTTATACCCGCTTTTAAAAAAACGTGCCTAGAGCAAGAGTTTATTGGTGCTGTTAAAGCATCTGATTTAAGTGGCTCAAAAACACCCGGGCGAAAAGGCAGTTTAGCGGCGCTTGAAGCATTTTGCTTATGCAATGATGACTTTTTTGAATTTGGTACTAACAAATATTCGTTTGAGGTTTGGAGCAGCGAGAATTTAAGTAATACCGCTAATTATAAAAAAAATGGCACATTACTGACGCATCCACTTATTAGCCAATTCGATGCCTTAGCCGCACTTAACAATACCATTAAACAAGGGCTAAAAATTGCGATAGTGCAATATGCGGTAAGTTGGGTAAAAGCGGCCATAGTTAAACGCAAACAAGAACAAAGCGTGATCACCCCTGATGACCTACTCACTAATTTACATACAGCCCTTAATAGTGAGCAGGGTGACGTATTGTCGAAAAAAATTGCGCAGTTATTTCCGGTGGCAATGATTGATGAGTTTCAAGACACCGACCCTATTCAGTACGGTATTTTTAGTAAAATTTATGCTCAAAGCAATACCACTTTAGCCATGATAGGCGATCCCAAACAAGCTATTTATGGCTTTAGGGGCGCAGATATATTTACCTACATTGGTGCCAAAGAGGCCGTAGAGCAGTCGCAACAATTTACATTGGACACTAATTTTCGCTCCAGCAGTGATATCGTCAACAGCGTAAATAGCTTATTTAGTAAATACGACAACAGCTTTATTTATAACGATGCCATTCCCTTTAATAAAGTGAAAGCCAAGGGTAAAAAAGCCGAAGATACATTTTTAATTGATGGCAAACCGGCCACCGCCTTTGAATTTAATGTGTTTGTGGATGAAGCCGGCGATGAAAAAAATAAGCCGACCAGTAAAGGCGTAGGGCAAGCACATTTAGCCACCCATTTTGCTAATAAAATAGTTACTTTACTTGAGCAGGCAAACCAAGGAATAGCCTGTATTGGCAGTACGCCGGTAAGCGCTGCTGATATTTGTATTTTGGTGCGCGACCGCGTTGAAGCGCAAATAATGAAGCAGGCCTTGAGCAAAGCCAATATTGCCAGCGTGTATTTGTCTCGTGATAGTGTATTTAGCCAAGAGCTAAGCCACCATTTACTCAACTTTTTAACCGCATTGCACGGCCAGTACGACGAGTCGCTATTACGTGGTGTACTCGCAGGCCCATTATTCTGTTTAAGTTATAACGATATTTTTGCTTTGGCCGATGATGAAAATGCATGGCAAGAACACTTAAACTTTTTTGCCCAACTTAGCCATATTTGGCATAAGCAAGGGGCAATGGCGATGCTTGAGCGCTTACTGAGTCATAATCAACTCAATGCCAAATGGCAAGGCTTGGGCTATAACGTAGAACGTTGGCTTACCGATTTTAGACACCTTGGCGAAATACTGCAGCAAAAACAAATAGAGCTTGAAGGGACACTTCGTTTGTTGCGTTGGTTTGCGCAAAAGGTGAGCCAGCAAGATGGCGAAACAGTGCAAGTACGTTTAGAGAGCGACGCAAATTTGGTTAAAATTGTCACTATGCATGCCTCAAAGGGACTTGAATATCCATTGGTATTTATGCCCTTTGCCAGTGGCTATCGTGAAATTAAAGACGCGCTTTATCACCATAACGGCAAGTTAATTTTTGATTTAAGTAAAGGCGAAGACGCCTTGCAACAAGCAGAGCAAGAGCGCCTAGCCGAAGATTTACGCCTATTGTATGTCGCATTGACCCGTGCAGTGCATTTTTGTGCCTTGGGTGTATATAACATCGGGCAAGGGCAAAGTAGCCGCTTAGCGATTCAAAGTAGTGCGCTTGGGCATGTGTTGTTCTCAGGGTTAGCGTTAACCAGCAGCCAAACATGGCGCACTCATTTAAGTGAGTTTTGTGATGCCAATGATTCGATGGAATATCTGCAATTTACCTCGGGTGAATTACTCGAGCAGGGCATACTTCGCTTTAATAATGAACACGTTGAAAAGCAGGCGCTGAGTATTAATACTGTAACCACGCAGATTGAACGCGATTGGCGGGCAACCAGTTTTAGTGCCTTAAGCTTTAAAAAGCATACTGACCAACTGGCACCTGGGCGCAGCGATGAAGATCATCAAAGAGATGAGTTTGCGGTGCAACAAGATGACCTTCTCTCACCCTATAGTTTTCCAAAAGGTGCAAAACCAGGAAGTTGCTTACACGAAATATTCGAGCAACTTGATTTTACCAGCCCGCTTGTTCACCCCTCAAATCCAGAGCAAAACTTATCGGCAGTAATTAAACGTGTCTTTGAAAAATACCATATTGATGAGCAATGGCAGCAAATTACCGAGCAATGGATACTCGATGCGCTTAATTGCCCGTTAAATAGTGAAAATAATTTAAGCTTGAGTCAATTATCACCGAGTGATTGTCTTGTTGAAATGGAATTTAACTTACCGCTTGCTAGCCTAAGTGCGCCTAAACTCAACGAAATGCTGATTAAACACTTTGGTTTTAGCCAAAGCAAACTTGAATTTGCCCATGTAAAAGGCTTATTAAAAGGCTTTATAGATTTAATTTTTTGCTACCAAGGCAAGTATTATATTTTAGATTATAAATCGAATTATTTGGGCAGTACTCCCGCAGATTATGAGCCAGAGCAGCTTGAGCAAGCCATGACCAGCCACCAATATCATTTACAGTATTTAATTTATACCGTAGCGCTGCATCGATTGCTTAAACAGCGTATTCCTGATTATGCCATAGAGACGCATTTAGGCGGCGTGTATTATACTTTTTTACGCGGTATGCCAGCGGGTGAAGGAGTGTACTTTAAACAGTTAAGTGCAGAGCAAGTTATTATTCTAGATGGTTTGTTTAGCCAAGGAGCGATGCTATGAGTGGTTTAAACCAACAACCTGGTTTGTTTGATGACGTTGACGACGCGCCTGTTGATGAGTCGGCGTTACTCAATGAACAACCAGCGGACTCTGTTACTCAAACACCTAAAGTTGTGCCGCTGCTTAGCTATTTAACTGAGCAGCATCGCGTACGTGTTGTGGATGTAAAGCTGGCTGAATTAGTCAGTGGTAACAATACTGAACATGATTATGACGAACTATTTTATATTATTTTAATGCTGTGTTTATCGCAGCAAAGCCAGCATAGTTGTTTAACGCTAACAGAGGTTGATTGGACTAATCCGTTTAATTTACGCCAAAGCGACTTTACTAAATTAGAAGGCACCGTACCTGACACTCTCACCCCATTTAGTGACGATTTTACGACTGAGGCAGCAATAAGTTACTTACACGCACATCACAGTGTGGGGGATCACAAGCCGCTGCAATTGTTTAATCAACGGTTGTATTTTTCGCGTTTAGCAGGGTATGAGCAAACTTTAGCGCAGCGATTACTGGCAATGAGTGAGCGACAACTCAATATTGATGATGCAGTCCTTACTGAGTTATTAACACGCTACTTTCCTGATAATCCAACGCTTGATATTGATTGGCAAAAGGTCGCTTGTGCCATTGCTGCAACAAAGGGCTTTAGTGTGATCACAGGCGGGCCTGGCACAGGTAAAACCACCACGGTGACAAAGCTGTTAGCCATTTTACAGTCGTTATATCAGGCTGCACCATTGAGCATAAAATTAGTGGCACCGACCGGTAAAGCAGCGGCACGACTAACCGAGTCAATTTTAGGGGCTAAAAATAAGCTGAGTGAAATACCGGCTGATATTAATGCGTTGATCCCGCAAAGTGCGCAAACTATTCATCGTTTGTTGGGAGTTAAGCCATTTACCAATAAATTCAGGCACGATAAAAGCAATCCGTTGCATGTTGATGTATTGATTATTGATGAGGCCAGTATGGTCGATTTATCGCTCATGGCCAAATTAATTGAGGCTCTACCAGCGCATGCCCGATTGATTTTACTTGGCGATAAAGACCAACTCGCCTCGGTTGATACCGGCAGTGTAATGAGTGATTTATGCCAAGGTTTAGTGCTTGGACAAACACCGCAGTATTCAAAAGCACGCTGTGAGCAATTAAATAAGGTGTGTTTTAATGGCACTGCTAAACTTGGCGTGCAAACTCAGAGTGAGTTTAAACTGGCTGATTGCATTGCCTTTTTACAACATAGTTATCGCTTTGATGCCCAAAGTGGTATAGGCCAGTTGGCTTTGGCTGTTAATACCAATGATCGAGGAATATTAAATTATGTTGAACAACACAGTTCGCAAGGGCATTTTAGCGATGTTATTTTAGACTACGATTTTGTCTCTACCCCGATTGAAAAGCTTATAAACAGCGCGGCAAGTCACTACGGTGATTATTTAACACTGATTGCCCAAGGAGCGAGTGTTGCCAAAGTGCATGAGGCTTTTGCCCGCTATCAATTACTTGCAGCAGTGCGTGAGGGCGATTACGGCGTTAATAGTTTAAATCAGCGTATTGAGCGTGTATTGCAACAGCAAGGGTTAATTAGCGTTAACCCTAATCAGCGACATTACACGGGTATGCCTATTATGATTAGCCAAAACGATTATCAACTTAAACTTTTTAACGGCGATATAGGTATTTTGATGCCTGATGACAGTGGCCAACTCAAAGCACTGTTTATTGATGAGCAGGGTAATGAACGTGCATTTTCACCTGCACGACTCCCAGCGCACGATAAAGTGTATGTTATGACCATTCATAAATCGCAAGGCTCAGAGTTTAGTTACACTGCTATGGTATTGCCACCACTTAAACAAGCAAGCGTCGGTATTAACCGGCAATTAGTGTATACCGGTATTACCCGTGCAAAGCAGACCTTTGAGCTGGTAGCAGATAAAAAAGTACTGCAACTGGCGATGGGTAAAAGTGTGTCACGGGCATCAGGACTCTATGAGCGATTAGTGTAACGCAATGCTTATACTAATCGTTTATTTTTGGTGTTCTTTTTCTAAATAGATTGGGCTGCCAGCCAAAATGGAGCGCGCCCAATCTTAAAAAAACACTGACCAACAGCGAACCAAGAATGCACCATAAATAAGGGGCTTCTAATAAAAATAGCGCTGCATAGGTCAAGCCTCCTGCAAAACAGGCGGTGGAGTAGAGTTCTTCTCGCATCACCAACGGCACTTCTCGACAGATCACGTCGCGTATTAAGCCACCAAATATCCCCGTAGTCATGCCCATTGTAAGTGCAACCATCATGGTGGTGCCTTCAATTAATGCTTTTTCGATACCGACCACATTAAAAATAGCCATACCAATTGCATCAACCAACAACATGTAATAGTTAGACACATCGGGTAAGTGGCTAATAAACATAACAGTGACAAAAATAGCCACATAGGTGACATATAAAAAATCGGGGTTGGCTATCCAAAAAACGGGTTGATTAAGAAGTATGTCTCTGAGCGTACCACCGCCAAGCGCGGTGACTGAGCCAACAACCACCACTCCAAATCCGCCAATATCTTTATCATGGCCTAATAACGCACCTGAAATTGCAAAGAATGCCACGCCAATAAGGCTTAAAAAATTAAAATATTCTGCTGTCACTAAGGCGTCCTTTCCAATTTGAGAATTTATAATTAAAGGTAAGCGATTGGGGATTTATATTAGCTGAATAACACTCTCTAATAAAACAAGCACAGGGTTATTAGCCCTGTGTTTGTTATGTTGAGTTGTTATTGTAAGTAGTCAACAACCAGTTGTGATAGTGATTCTACGCCAAGTTGTAAGGCATTTTCGTCAACATAAAACTGAGGTGAATGATTACTTGCTGCTGTTTTAGCGTTTTGATCTTTTGGAGTGACGCCTAAAAAGTAAAACAGCCCGGGGGTTTCAAGCGCATAGTAGCTAAAGTCTTCTGCGCCGGTAATTAAATCGGTGGTAATAATATTGTCAGCACCAGCAATACGGACAAGCGTTGGGGTCATTTTTTGGGTGAGTGCAACATTGTTTACTGTGACAGGGTAGCCGTGATCTATATGCACATCGGCTTTTGCACCAGCGGATTCGGCAACCAGCCCCTCTCAATGATAAAAAGCCGATATCGGCACCTCCTGCTCAGCAGCGCACGCTAAGCCAACCTGTGACAAAGGCAACAACAAAAACCAGCTCAGTAACTCAGTCAGCATTTGATGAAGACTTAGCCAAAGCCGCCTCTGTGGTTGCTGATCAGTATCAGAAAAGTTTGGCGTTTCCGCCTTATTCACAACCATTAACGGTATATGATGAGGACAGACTTAAGCCAAATCAGTTCTTTCCTGTTAGCAGCCCAGTGGGTGAGCAAGGCGGGGAGTTAACAGTGAGCTTGTCTAAATATCGGTATGTGTATCCACAAGCTATAGAGCTAACCGTAAGTGCCCCAAATTTAGGTAAGGTGGTATTAACACTCAGTGATACAGACACCAAAAAGTCGCTAAAAACGCAAAGCGGTGTGGCTCGTCAAAACGAGCTGGCAATGATATTTAAAGGTGAAGAAGACTATCCACGTAATTTACAATTATTAGTTGAAGCCGATATCGCGGGTAAAATAGTCCCGGTGGTGGCACAAATACATTATATGCCGCCTAGTGCAACCTTAACTGGTTTTGAAAACGCCTATCCACGTAATGAAAACATGATAGTACCGGCCAATTTAACAGTTATAAAAAGTGGCTTATACCGTTTAAGAGCTAACTTATACAGTGGCACCTCACCATTAGCACATTTAGTTGCTAAAGCACGTTTAAATGAGGGCAATCAGCAAATTGACTTTAAAGCGCATTGGTCTGTTTTGCCCAAGCAAACGGGCGGCTTACGGTTGAGGGACTTTGTTATTGAACGTATGTCGCCAAGCCCAGGTGAGCTTAACAGTTTTGGTGAAAGTGAAATTAGCGAGTTTACTATTGATGATTTTGCTTACGACAGCTTACAACAGTTGCCTTATCAGGCAAACAAACAAGAAATGCAGAGTTTAGAGTTTTTACAAGGATTAGCTGCTGGTCAGTAGCAGCATAGAACAAAGTGAAGGGTTTGCATTACTGCAAACCCTTAAAAATTAGCTTAAATTAATGGTAACCACATCGGCTTGGTTTGTTTCATTTTGTTCATGATTAACTGGCGCTTTTGGAATATCTGGTTTATCGAGCGCGATATCGCCCCCATCAATAACGTCACCCGTTTGCAAGTTGGTAAAATCAAATAATTGATTATCAGCTAAGTGTGAAGGCACAACGTTTTGCATGGCGGTGAAAATACTCTCTACACGACCTGGGTGTTCTTTATTCCATTGCTCCAGCATATTTTTAGTGTGTTTACGCTGTAAGTTTTCTTGTGAGCCACATAAATTACACGGAATAATAGGGTAGTCTTGGCTGAACGCATATTTGCTTATATCGGCTTCTTTACAATAAGCCAGTGGGCGAATAACCATATGCTCACCGTTATCGCTCATTAGTTTAGCCGGCATACTTTTTAGTTTTCCGCCATAAAACATATTTAAAAACAAGGTTTCTATCATGTCATCGCGGTGATGGCCCAGTGCAATTTTAGTCGCACCTAACTCTTTAGCCGTGCGATATAAAATACCACGGCGCAAGCGAGAGCAAAGCGAGCAGGTTGTTTTACCTTCAGGAATAATATCAGTAACAATACTGTAGGTATCTTCTTCTACAATTTTGTATTCAATATTTAAATTATCAAGATACTCAGGAAGCACATGCTCAGGAAAACCAGGTTGTTTTTGGTCGAGATTTACTGCAAATAAATCAAACTTGATAGGTGCAACACGTTGTAAATGTTGCAACATGTCGAGCATAGTGTAGCTGTCTTTGCCACCCGATAAGCACACCATAATGCGGTCGCCTTCTTCAATCATGTTAAAGTCCATGACAGCTTGACCTGTGAGGCGGCGTAAACGCTTTTGAAGCTTATTTAAGTTGTATTGAGCTTTGGCTTGAGCAGAATGAGACACTACGCCCCCTTATAAATAGTACGGCAAAATTAATTGCTAAAAATAAAGGGGCGTATTATATGCCATATGTAATATGGGAGCTACTGCAAACGCTAACTTTCTGCGAGCGGGCTTACGTACCCATCAGGTTTAAGTGCAAGTACATCACAATCAAGGCTGTCAATAACATGCTCAGCAGTGTTGCCTACTAAGGCAGCGCTTAAGCCAGTCCGTCCGACCGTGCCAATAACCACTAATTCGCTGTTTAAGCGTTTTGCAACATCCGGTATCACATCTTCTGGCAATCCCTCTTCAATAAAGCATTGATCAGGGGTTAGGTTAAACTCATTAGCGAGTTCATTGGTTGATTCAATATGATGTTTTTTAACTGATTCGTTATATAACCCTGGGTTAAACTCAGGGATCTCTATGGCTATATTAACCGGTGTAGAAGGGTATGCATTGACTAAGTTAAGTTTAGCATTAGCCAGTTCACATAAAAATTGTGCATCTTTAATTATGCGTTTATTAAGTGACAGGTGCTGATCATTTTCACTGACTGCATTAACAGCCGCTAAAATATTCCCATGTGCTGGCCACGCCATATCTTTTACAAATAATACAGGGGTTGGGCATTTTCTGACTAAGTGCCAGTCTGTTGGCGTGAAAATAACCGCTTTAAGCGCACCATGCTGATGAGTACCTTTGATCACTAGGTCATATTTATCATTAATAACGGTATTAATAATGGCTTCGTAAGGGCGGTTATGCCAAATGACTTGGGTATTAATATTAATGTTTTGATAAGGAGAGACAAGATCTTTTAACCATAGTTCGCGATCTTTTAACACCGCTTTACGCATTGCTTCACGTTCATCACCAGAGAGCATAGTAGTCATTTCGTAAGAGAAATCGTATACCGTCATAAAGGCGGTAATGCTAGCCCCTGATTTTTTGGCTAAATCTATTGATCGCGCGAGGGCATTTTGATCGTCTTTAGTTGGGTCAATAACCGCGATAATACGTTTAATCGTTTCCATTGTGCTACTCCGTTCACTTAACAGTTATACCTTGAGTGTAACGCAAATACACAACAGTTAAAGGGGTAGCACTAATATTCTTGTTCTATATCAAGAAATAAAGTTTCTCTAATTTTAAAACTATTTATCTTGTATAAAAGCATGTACGGCTTTATAAAAATTTAATTATTCTCAGGTTTTATTAAAGTGTTGTCTTGTACAGTGAATCCACTCGTTTTTATATTAAAAAATGAGCCAGACAATTCATTCATCGACTATTAAAAGTGAATGGTTAATACCTCTACTCAAAGTGTTAGTAGAGATAGAGCATAATTGCAATAATTACGCTCCAATTCAGGGTAGGATTAATTTAAAATGAGAAGCGATTATTAACGAGGCTTAACAATCGCAGCCGTTTTGGCTAAAGCGTCATTATCTAAAATAGTAATAAATTTACCTTCTACTTTAATTAAGTCGGCTTTTTGAAAACGGCTTAATAAACGGCTGATAGTTTCTACTGTTAAACCTAAGTAGTTACCAATTTCGCCGCGAGTCATAGTAAATCTAAATTCTTTACGTGAAAAACCACGCTCACCAAAACGCTCTGATAAGTTATAAATAAAGCTGGCAAGACGTTCTTCAGCAGACTTTTTATTAAGTAATAATAGCATTTCTTGATCGTAGGTTATTTCGCTACTCATTAAACGCATTATTTGTTGGCGCAATTTAGGCAGTTTACCGGCTAGTTCGTCAAGAGTTACAAAGGGAATTTCACATACCATTGAGGTTTCTAGTGCTTGAGAAAAACTTTGATGTTGCATTTTATTGATGGCGTCAAAACCAACAAGGTCACCCGCTAAATGAAAGCCTGTAATTTGTTCATCGCCTTGCTCTGACAAGGTATACGACTTAAACGACCCCGAACGAACTGCATAAATTGCATTTAAAGGTGCGCCCGATTCAAATAAGTAGTCACCCTTGTGTAATGGTTTTTTTCGCTCAATAATCTCATCAAGTTTATCCATTTCTTGGCCATTTAAAGAAAATGGTAAACATAACTGGCTAATACTGCAGTTATTACAGCTAATGGCACAATTACCTTTAGCACGACTTTGAGAAAAATCCATAAGTTCAATCCGTTAAATTTTTATGCACAACGTTTACCAATGTTAATGCACTAGCTTGTCTGTTGCAATGATCAGAAGGTAGATACCATACCAAATGATAACACTGCCTAATATTATTCGCGTCCAAGGGTGATTAAAAAGCGTATTGAGCTTTTGTGCAGCCACACCTAAGGTGATCATGGCAGGGAACGTACCTAGGGCAAATGCCAGCATAACCAGAGCACCATTTATGGCAGTGCCACTGGTCATCGCCCATGTGAGCGCAGAATATACTAAGCCGCACGGTAACCAGCCCCATAGCGCGCCATAACCAAGCGCTTTTAGTGGGGAATCAATGGGCATTAAATATTTATTAAGTTTAATTAAGTGCTGCCAAATGAGGGTTTTGCCAAGTTTTTCGAGCCATTGTAATGTCGCGGCTAAGCGCATGATATAAACGCCGACCAGTAACATAAACACGCCCGCTAAAAATGATAAAAACAGCGCAAAGGCCGAGTTTTGTGTGGCAAATTGACCACTAATACCGGCAACAAGGGCACCAGCTAGCATATAACTTAGCGCTCTACCGCTATTATAGGCTAGAGAATATAACCAAGTTTGGCGCTTGTTACTGGCTAACTGTAATGAGCTGGCAATGCCGCCGCACATAGCAATGCAATGGCCACTGCCAATCAACCCCATTAAAAAAGCACTAACAAAAATCGGGTCAATCATTACTTTTATTATGTTGCTCTTTATCGTCTTCAAACAAAATACTGTGGCCTTGCTTGTTTAAATCAGAGAATTGCTCGCCTTTTACTGCCCAAAAAAACACGCCAATGGCAATTAGTACAAACAAGATAGCGATAGGAACTAAAATATAAATTATGCTCATAACTTTAATAGCCTTAGTGAATTACATATCACAATAATAGAGCTGGCAGACATACCAATTACCGCCATCCAAGGCGCAACTAAACCCATAGCAGCAAGCGGCAATATAGAGCCATTATATAATAAAGAAAGCGCTAGGTTTTGCTTAATTATACGCCGTGTTTGCTTAGCAATCGTCAACAAATGATCAATAGAGGCTAAATCACTGTTAAGCAATACAACATCAGCACTGTTTTTAGATATATCGGCACCGGTTTCCATGGCGATAGATAAATGGGCGCTGGCAAAGACTGGGCTGTCGTTTACGCCATCGCCAACCATAGCAACAACTTCACCTTGAGTTGACCAGCGTTCAACTGCGACTTGTTTATCTTTTGGACTACAACTGGCTTGTACTGAATCAAGCTTTAATTTTTTAGCCACCTTGGCACCGGCAGTTGAGGCGTCACCTGTTAGCATATGACAACTTAGATTGGCAGCTTTTAACGAGTTAATGAGTTTATCGGCATCTGTTTTTACTTTATCAACAAAGTAAAAGCGTGCAACAGGTTGCTTGTTTATGTAGAGGGTAGCTTGCGCATTGGTTTTTTTGGTATCAAACCAGCCACTTTTACCAATGGCGTAATGCGTATTATCGTATTGAGCACTGATCCCAACCCCGGGATGGAGTTGTACACAGTCAAATTTACGCTGACCTTTAAACTCTTTAAAGGCACTAGCAATAGGATGCTCAGAATAGCTCTCAAGCTGTGCTGCAATATCAAGAATTTGCTCTTTGCTGTAGTTATCATCAAGTATGTCAACAACGTCGAGGCTAAATTTACCTTGCGTAAGCGTACCTGTTTTATCAAAAGCAACTAAAGTAAGCTTTGATAGGGTTTCTAACACATGTGCTTGCTTAATTAATATTCCTTTACGAGTTAAGGTAGCCACAGCACAGGTTAACGCGGTTGGAATAGCTAAACTTAATGCGCACGGGCAGGTGGCCACTAACACCGATATAGTGATCCAAAAAGCAACATCAGGGTCAATTTGATACCAGCCAATGGCGGTTAGAGAGGCAAATACCAGTAATACCGCGACAAACCACTGTGCTACTTTGTCGGTAATTTCTACTAACCGTGGGCGTTTTGTTAGGGCATTATGTTGTAGACGAATAATTTGATTAAGCAGGGTATTTTGGCCCAGCTTATTGATTTTTATTTCAATAATACCATCATGATTAACCGTGCCCGCATATACGTTATGATCAATATACTTTCGTACTGGCTGATGTTCACCAGTCATCATAGACTCATCAACACTGGTGCTGCCTTTGACTAAGATGCCATCGGCAGGGATAGTTTCGCCTGCTTTTATTAAAACGATATCGTTAAGCTTGAGCTTTTTAGCGGCAATTATGTGCTCTTTGCCGTTTTCATCGAGTGTACGGGCAGTCAGAGGCAGTAGCTTTTGTAAGTTGGCTGTAAATTCACTGGCCTTTAAACGCGCTCTAAATTCTAAGTATTTACCTAATAAGAGTAAAAAGGTAAACATACAAATAGATTCAAAGTAAACTTCACCGACTTCCATTACCGTGGCGTAACAGCTTGCACCATAGGCACCAAAAATCGCCAATGATACCGGTAAATCCATATTCAGTTGTTTTGCTTTTAAGCCGTTAATTGCGTTACTTAGAAAGGGCAGGGCACTGTATAAAATGACGGGCGTTGCAAGGATCAAGCTGATCCATCTAAAGTACTGTTCAAAATTACTGTCCATCCCAGAGAACATGCCAAAGTACATAGCAAAGGCAAACATCATCACTTGCATGGTCATTAAGCCTGCCACGCCGAGGCGGCGAATATACGCTTTGGCTGTTTGTTGTTTTTGCTGGGCTTCTAAATCTGATTGGAATGGATAGGCTTTGTAGCCTATTTCAGCCAGTGAGGTGATTAGCTCACTTAAAGGGGTTGCGCTTTTATCCCATTGGATCATAGCGCGATTTGTTGAGGTGTTTACATCAACGCGCTTTACCGATTTAAGGTTAAGTAATTGCTTTTCAATAAGCCAGGCACAGGCGGCGCAGGTAATGCCCTCAACACTGAGAAGCACCTCAGAGTTGTCGTTATGCGTACTGATAAACTCATCTTGAATATCTTCATTGTCATAGCTTTTAATAAAAGCGAGTTGTTCAGGGACGAGTTGCTCTACTTTACCGGCACTAACAGTGCGATATTTGTAGTAGTCGGTCATCCCTTGGTCAATGATATTTTGTGCAACAGCTTGGCAGCCAATGCAACACATTGGCTCAGCGGTATTGTCTATAAAAACATGTGCGCTAAATCCAGCAGGCACACTTTCAAGACAATGAAAGCAATTTTTAGACATACTAAATACTACTTATAGTTAGGAGTCACTAAAACGGTGGCTGTGGTTGGTAAACTAACGTTTTCTTTCATTTTCCAACTGTTATCAACGGGTTCAATAAATACCGAATATGCGCCTGGTGTATAGCTTTCTAATAATGCAGTGAACTCTTGATTAGCATTTGGAGTGAGGGTAGCTTCAAAATCTTGTGCTTTTATAGTTCGGTGAAAAAACGACAATCTTAATGCGTGTATATTACTGGTATCGCCTTTGGTAAATTTAAAGCTTACACGCTTATCTGATACATTTAGGTCGCCATGTAAATACAACGCTTTTGCTTTATCAAACTTAACGAGTTCTAAGTTGATTGCTTTGCCTTTTTTATAGTAATCATCTACAACCATATCTGGGCCGTTACCAATGGCTGTAATAAATAAACTAATGCAGCCAATAATTGCAGCTAAAGGGAAGAAGATTAAAAACCAAGGCCAAAAATTTTTATACCACGGAGTCGGTTGCATAGTCGCTCTAAAATTAATTAATGTGCGGCTATATTATAATAAATAGAATGAAAAGACTAAAAAAAAGCCTCCGAGTGGAGGCTTTTTTGATCTGAATTAATCTACTGAAATAAAAAGATTAAAACTGAAACGTTTTGTTAACTTTATCGTCATTTATCTTGCGATAAGCTGTAAACGTAAGCAGTTAATAGGTGAATTTTATCTTCGCCTAAAATCTCTTTCCATGCAGGCATTACACCAGCACGGCCATGGTTAAGTGTTTCTTCAACAGCGCGTTGAGAGCCACCGTATAACCAAATGTTATCAGTTAAGTTTGGTGCACCAAACGGTAGGTTATGGGCAACTGAACCTTTACCATCTGGACCATGACACGCAGCACACATAGCAAATTTTGCTTTACCTGCATCAGCATCTTTTTGGTTAACAGTACGGCCAGATAGGCTAAGTACGTAAGCCGTCATTTCTTTAACGCCTTGCTCACCTAATGCATCACCCCAAGGTGGCATTGCTGCAACACGACCTAAAAGTAATGTTTCTCTGATCTTGTCAGGAGAACCACCGTACAACCAATCGTTGTCAGTAAGGTTAGGGAAGCCAGTACCACCACGAGCATCAGAGCCATGACATTGTGCACAGTTTTGTGAGAACAAACGTTGACCAATTTCAACAGCGAGTTGACCTTGCGTTTGCTCATGCGTAGTGCCGTTTTCTAGCGCAACTTGCTGTGCTGCATCACCAGCAAATTTAGACTCTACTAAATCTAGAACAGGTATTTGAGCCAATTCATTAAAAATAGGACCAAAACGTTCTTCAGCAGTGCGGTATTCAGCATCTAGCTTTACAAAACGGCCATCTTCTTTAGCTTCAATGACTGCTTCTTTCGATTCAGTTAAAGAGGTAATACCTTGGTTTGAGCTTGTCCATTTTGCTAAACCTTCCCAGTTACCTAAACCTGGGTAGGCTGCTAAGTAATAAACAGACCACACAAAGGTTGCGAAGAACATGTAAGTCCACCATTTTGGTAGTGGATTGTTTAATTCTTCAATGCCGTCAAACTCATGTCCACAGCTTTCACCTTCTTTTACGCCTACATAGTTTTTTAAGTTCCAAACTAGTAGACCAAAGATAATGATTAAGCATGCAAGGGTTAATACAATAACCCATATACTCCAAAAGCTAGTCATTTCTCAGACCCCTTTTCCTCGTTAGAGAGTGTATTGTTGTGTTTTTTTTCATCTTCAAATATGACATTAGCAGCGTCTTTAAAACGACTTTTACTACGCTTGCTATATGCCCATCCAACAATCACAATAAATAATACTAAAATTACCAGAGTCAAAATGCCTCTGTATGTCCCGTAGTCCATAATAATCTACTTCAAATGTGTGCCAAGTTGTTGCAAATAAGCAATAAGGGCTTGCATTTCTGTTGCACCTTTACCGTCATTCATTGCATCAACCTTAGCAATGTCAGCGATTAATTCCTCGTCACTGCCATAACCTAGACCCGGGTGTTTTGGGTTTTCTGGATTGATAGCAAACGTGTCACGGAAAATTTGTAGTTTTTTCAGAGTCAGACTTGTATCAAGCGTGTTCTCTGCTAACCAAGGGAAACTTGGCATATTAGACTCAGGAACCACGGCACGTGGATCCATTAAGTGCGCATAATGCCAATCATCTGAGTAACGTTTACCTACTCGTGCTAAGTCAGGGCCAGTACGTTTAGAACCCCAAAGGAAAGGGTGATCCCATACTGACTCGCCTGCTACAGAGTAGTGACCGTAACGCTCAACTTCATCACGAAATGGACGGATCATTTGAGAGTGACAGTTAGCACAACCTTCACGCACATAAATGTCGCGACCTTCAAACTCTAGTGCATTTAACGGGCGTAACCCATCCACTGGCTTGGTTGTATCGTCTTGGAACATTAGCGGCGTAATTTCTACTAATGCACCGAAGCTGATTGCGAAAACAGTCAAGATGGCCATGAGGCCAATGTTTTTCTCGATAATTTCGTGTTTGTTTTGTGAATTTTTATTGCTCATTATCTAACTCCGTTATGCTAACTGCGCTTGTTCATCAAGTTCTAACGAGTTATTTTTCGCTGAAACTGTACGATAAACGTTATAAGCCATAACCAGCATACCTGTAACGATGAATACACCGCCTAAGAAACGCATAACATAGAAAGGATGAGAGGCTTCTAACGACTGTACAAAGCTGTACATTAATGTACCGTCAGAGTTAACTGCACGCCACATTAGACCTTGCATTACACCTGAAATCCACATTGCAACAATGTATAAAACAACACCCACTGTGTGTAACCAGAAGTGTGTATTGATTAATTTAATGCTGTACATACGACCTTGCGAGAATAACGCAGGGATAAGGTGGTAAATAGCACCGATAGAAATCATCGCAACCCAACCTAATGCACCTGAGTGAACGTGACCTACAGTCCAATCTGTGTAGTGCGATAACGCATTAACAGATTTAATTGCCATCATCGGGCCTTCAAACGTCGACATACCGTAGAAAGACAATGAAACCACTAAGAAACGTAAAACAGGGTCAGTACGTAGCTTATGCCATGCACCTGAGAGCGTCATAATACCGTTGATCATACCACCCCAAGACGGTACGAATAAGATAATAGACATCACCATACCTAAGCTTTGCGTCCAATCAGGAAGCGCAGTGTAGTGAAGGTGGTGAGGACCTGCCCAAATGTAAAGAGAGATAAGTGCCCAAAAGTGAACAACCGACAAACGGTATGAGTAAACAGGGCGACCCGCTTGCTTTGGTACAAAGTAATACATCATACCTAAGAAGCCAGCAGTAAGAAGGAAGCCTACTGCGTTGTGGCCATACCACCACTGAACCATTGCATCTACGGCACCTGCATAGATTGAATATGATTTAGTCAATGAAACTGGGACTGCCATGCTGTTAACAATATGTAGAACAGCAACAGTAATAATGAAACCAGCATAGAACCAGTTAGCTACATAAATATGCGCTACTTTGCGTTTTGCAATAGTGCCCATAAATACAACAGCGTACGTTACCCAAACAACAGCAATTAAGATATCGATAGGCCACTCAAGTTCTGCATACTCTTTAGAACTTGAAATACCCATAGGTAGAGTAATTGCTGCTAGAACAATCACTAACTGCCAACCCCAAAAGGTGAAGGCGGCTAATTTATCTGAAAGAAGGCGCGTTTGACATGTACGTTGTACGACGTAATAAGACGTCGCAAAAAGTGCACTTGTACCAAATGCGAAAATTACTGCGTTCGTGTGTAACGGACGAAGTCGAGAGTAAGTTAACCATGGTGTGTCAAAGTTAAGAGCTGGCCAAGCTAATTGGGCAGCTATCAGAACCCCAATACCCATGCCAACGATGCCCCAAATCACTGTCATAATAGCGAATTGGCGTACAACTTTATAATTGTACTCAGTTTGTGATGCTACTGTTTGGCTCATTTTCTGGCTTCCGCTGCAATAAATGCGTTTAGAAATGAATTACCTACTTGTAAAAGTAGGACCTACTATTATTCCAAAGTATACTATCTAAAACCCACAATATATGGTTGTTACAGATAATAATCTCGAGAATTACTTGTTTTTTTTGCAGTTGAAATGATAAATTTTTTGGCTTTAAAAAGATAGGTCAATTGCGTAATAATATGACATCAATCAAACTTTATTAAGTTGCTGTCTATTTTTTGAGGTGATTTGTACTTTACTAACTCATTAAAACCGATAATCAACTAACGTGCCCAAATGTTGGACTAATACATTAGATACTTTGAGAACCTGCATGTATATATATAGAGTATGTTTACTTTCTTTTTTACTATTCTTACTAGGTTGTGACTTTTCTGGATCAACATCAACATCAAAAGTAAATCAATCACAAACAGAGTGTAAAAATAACAACCCGTGTATTTTTCCAAATCAAGTTAAAGTTTGGCTAAGCGAAGAAACCCTATCACCAGAGACACCGTTTTCAATTTACACTCAGTTACCGACTGGTGTAACAATAACAGCGGCTAAATTGGAGGGGGTAACTATGTATATGGGTTACATTCCCGTACAATTTAAAAATCAGGGCAGCGTTTGGGTAGCTAATACTATGGTAGGGATTTGCTCGGAAAAAAACATGGTGTGGAAGCTTATTCTTACTACTGTCGATACAAACACTGGCATAAGTGAAAATGTTGAATATTTTTTTAACGTTACCTATTAAAGGCTTTCTACTCAGGCGTGGTTTTTAACTGCGCCATTCCCGTAAAATTATAGCGGCAAAGCCAAATGCCTCACATTTAATAGTTATTTGCAATTAAAGTACATCTGATAAAATAACCATTCTTAATAAAGCTTTTACATACCCATTTACCTTCCAAGTTTATAACTTAAGCTCTGCTTGGCTTACTTTTTTAATTGTGCTCATACGTGCAATAAAGCACCTATATCATTTGTATGTAGATTTATCTAATGGACCCACTTTAGTAGCCGTTTTTAGTTTAATTGGCAGCCCGTCTTAAACCTTCAATACACATAAAATTTGCATGATTAAAACTTATAACAAAAAAATTCAGACTAAATAAACAATCTACTTGCATAAATATGGTTAGTAATTAACACCTAGTTTTACCGTTTTAATAACGAGCTGTGATTAACATGTTAATTTTCCTGTTTAGGGCACATTAATGTAATAATTACATTTGATTACAAACTCTACTCATTTGATTTCAGCTGTGTTTTTTATGTGATTACTTGGTCTTTAATTATTGATTATAAAGTGTTTTTATTAGTTAACAATGAAACATACTGTAACCTTTGTTCCTTTCGCGGGGCGTTTTAATTTTTATTGATTGCACCGTGATCTCTCATTAAGTTTTCATTCAGTTAAAGGCGCCTAATTTGCTCCCGCTCACTCAAAATTCTCATAAAAGTGAGCATTACCAATTTAGGTAAATTTCCAACAAGTAGGGTTCATCCATGAAAAAATCAACTCTTGGTTTAGCTGTAATTGCAGCAATCCCAATGTTCTCAAGTGTTCAAGTTTTAGCTGCAGACGAAGCAGCAAAGTCAATTGAAAAAATTCAAGTAACGGGTTCTCGTATTAAGCGTTCAGATATGGAAACGGCTAGCCCAGTTACACTTATCGGTGCCGATGAAATTAAAGCATCAGGTGCAACATCTGTAGATAGCGTATTACAACAAATGACGGCTACGGGTGGTGCAATGACAAACCCTGGCGTTAATAATGGCTCTGGCGGTGGTGCATCTATAGATTTACGTGGTTTAGGTTCACAGCGTACTTTAGTACTTGTTAATGGTCGTCGTATGATCAATTCAGGTACTGGTGCGGCTTCAACGGTTGATTTAAATACTATTCCAGTATCAATGATCAAACAAATTGAAGTACTTAAAGACGGTGCTTCTGCAGTATACGGCACAGATGCTGTAGCTGGTGTTGTAAATATTATCCTTAAAAATGACTTTGAAGGTTTAGATTTAAACGTCAACACAGCCATGACTTCAAAACATGATGCGTCAGAAACATCAATCGACTTTACCTTAGGTACAACATTTGACAAAGGTAATATGGTTTTTGGTATTCAATACACTGATCGTGGTGAAGCAAGTCAAGGTGATCGTGGTTTCTCATCATGTCCTTTATTTGAAGGCGAAAATGGACTTTTCTGTGGCGGTTCTTCATTCAGCGAAGGCGGCCATATTTACAATGTTAATACAGCTAATATCATTAACGATAAAGGTGAAATCGAGAAGCAGGGTGTTGCTGACGATGCTGGTTTAAGTGGCCTTGGCGGTAACTTACACCGCTATACCGATGAAAACGATGCATACAACTATGCGTCTAAAAGCTACCTATACACACCTATGGAACGCTTAAACATCACAGGTTTAGGTAATTATGAACTAAATGATGACACAATGCTTTTCAGCGAGTTTACCTATACTAAGCGCTGGTCAGAGCAAAAGTTAGCACCACAGCCTATCAACTTTGGCTTTAAATATACCGAAGATATGGGTGACAGCTTACTGTCACAAACTTATGATAAGCGACAAGTCGTTAACGGTGCATTTGTAAAAGATGCTAATGATAATTACGTTACAACACCGACTAATTACGCCTATGGTGATGAAATAAGCTACCGTCGTCGCATGGCTGAAAGTGGTACTCGTGACTTATCGCAAACAGTTGATACTGTTCGTGTTGTTGTGGGTGCTGAAGGTATTATTGGTGATTATTCATGGGATGCATCAGCAAACTTTGGTCGCAATGATTCTGTTGATAAAATGAGTAATCTGCACAACGTTTCTGCAATCACAGAAGACTTAGCTGCAGGTACATTTAAGCCCTTAAATGAGGCATCTTGGTCACAAGAAAACATTCAAGATTATATATACACAGAGCAAAACTCAGGTGGAAGCCAGTTATTTATTTTGGCAGCCTCATTATCTGGTGAAATGTTTGAGTTACCTGCAGGTTATGCTGCATTTGCAGCGGGTGTAGAGCGTCGCCAAGAAAAGGCATGGTATAACCCTGATTCAATTGCTGCTCAAGGTCTAGGTAACGATCCACGTGTAGATCCAACAAGTGGTGGGTTTGATGTGAATGAGGCTTATGTTGAGTTTGCATTACCCTTACTATCTGAGCTTCCATTTGCAGAATATGTTGAATTAAGTGCGGCAATCCGCGCGTTTGATTACAGCACTTTTGGTTCTGATGAAACATGGAAACTTGGTTTTACTTGGAAAGCAAATGATGAATTGATGTTCCGTGGCGTACGTTCAACCGCATTCCGTGCTCCAACGGTAGATGAGCTTTACTCAGGTAATGCGCCATCTTATGAGCAAGTAAAATACCCAGGTGCTGATAGCCAGGCAGAAGTAACTGTGGGCGGTAATCAAAATCTAACACCAGAAGAAGCTGATACTTTAACGTTTGGTGTGGTGTACGAACCACAATGGTTTGAAGGTTTCTCAATGACCGTAGATTACTACGACATTGAAATCGAAAATGCTATTTCAACATACAACAACCAATTCGTTGTTGATCAATGTATTGGTAATTCAAACAGCAGTTCAAACGAACTTTGTGCAAGCACAGGTGCAATTTTACAAGCTGATGGTCGAATTGTGTTCAATAATCAGCTTCGTAATATTGGTTCTGAAAAAACATCTGGCATTGACTTAAATCTGAAGTATTCATTTGATGCATTAGGCCTAAGCTGGAGAGCTGGCCTTGATACAACATATTTAGATGAATACGTTGTTGATACGGGTGCTGTTGTAGATTACGCTGGTTACATTACGGGTGGCGCTGGTAGTTACGCAGATATCAAATCAAACTTTAACTTAACAGTTAAAGGAGATAACTGGGATGCAACTTATGAAGCACGCTACATTGCTGGCCTAGATAGCTTCGCATGTATTGATGGTGAGACATGTTATGCACCTTCAACGCCTTCAGTTGTGTACCATGACATTAGTGGATCTTACTTAATTAATGATACAGTGACATTGTCTGCAGGTGTTAATAACTTATTTGATAAAGAGCCTCCGTATTACTCAGGTAATAACGATTCAAACACTGACCCGTACACGTTTGATACGTTAGGTCGTCGTTTATTCGCTGGCGTAAACGTTAAATTCTAATTTTAATTCATTAGAACTATTAAAAGGCCTAGTTTTTACTAGGCCTTTTTTGTTGAACAAAATTAAAGAGGCACGTAAACTCAGGTAGATAACCAAAGGAGGCATCATTGTTAAAGCAAGACGAAAATTTATCGTTTGTTATTGAACCGCAATTATCACCGCGTGCAGAGCAGCGTCTTGATCTTTATTTTTCTATCCCAAACGAAATGGGTATTAACGCGCAAACACTCAGCGAAGAGTCTTACTTTAATAACCAATTTAAATCTTTTGTAGCCTATAACGCGAATAACATTCACCTTCCATTGGTACGAAGCCGCTTTGTGAGTAAAAACAAAGGCGAACAGCAAGATTACCGACAAAATTTAAATCTATATTGTTATCAAGTGCGTCTGGCAATTGATGCTGATATTAAAGATGCGTTAAAAATTCAAGAAAGCGATGAGTTTTATCAACGAGCCATGGAGCTTTGCGAGCAAAGCCAAAGCCTACTCAGAAAACTCAGACGTTACACCCCAGATAACGAAAAGCTGATCCCGTTTTATACCAATGCTGATAACTACCTAAGCTGGCAAATTGAACAAACGTTTTTAAAGCTACTTGATGAAGGCCCGCGTAGTAGCGATTACGCTAAAGAGCGAAATGACTTATTAAACTTTTGTAAGTCAGAGAGTGAGTATCGAGAAGAGCAGCAATATAATTCTGATTCAACACTTAAAGACGCCAACAGAATTACTAATAAGATGCGTTTACTCCAGCGTTTAATAGAGCATGGAGTGATTTTACAGCGCCAAACACGCTATCTTAATAGCTATTTAAAGCGGTTAGTAAAAGGCTCTGTAACAGCTGTTATAATGGCTTTTGTGATGGTGGTAATACTCAATGCGCGTTCTACCTTTACTGAAATAACCGCTTCATTAATTCTAATTTTAGGGGTTATTTACGGACTGAGAGAAATATTTAAAGAAGATATTACCCGTATTATTTGGCGTGCTATTGTGCGAGGGCGGCCAAAATGGCGCTTTATTTTTAAAAACAGTATCACAAAAGATAAAGTGGCGAGTCAGTTTATTTGGTTAGAGTACACGCGCTTTAAAAAAATCCCTAAAGAAGTGAGGAAGATTTTTTCTAAGCGTCGTCAGCAAAACAAACAAGCGGCACAATGGTTGCACTTTGCTAGTGAAACCCGGGTAAGTGCCAAAGAATTTTTGCCGGGCTACGATAGCTTACAACAAACATTGCAATTTAATCTTGCACCATTTGCACGTTATTTAAAAAAGGGGGAAGGGAAGCTCTACCATTTAGAAAACAATAAAATTTCTAAACAGGGAGTAGAAAGGCGCTATCAGTTAAACATGGTGTTGGTTCTAACCGAACCGGATAAAACACTCTATCAGCGTTACAAAATAACCTTAAACCGCAGTAAAATAGTCAACATAGAGCTTATTTACACCAGCGATGCAAAAAAAGAGGAATAACATACGTTATTCCTTTGTGGTCCTTATTTATCCGTTAGCCCTTTTTTGCTGTAAAGCGTTACTTTGTCTGATACCAGGGTAATTTCGATGTTTTTAGCGTCATCACCCCAAGTACAGCTAGTATGTAATGTTTTTTCTACACAGTTATCAGCACTGCCTAAAAGTGCTTCAACTTCTGATTTGTCCATACCAATTTTAATTTTTTCGTAATTTTCCATGCTAACTTTTGAACAAGCAGCAAGACTCAGTGCTGCAGCAATTATTAGAAGCTTCTTCATTGTTATTTTCCTTTTGATTAAATACTGTTAATGGTTAAATTTTCGAATTTGTACAATCATACCCATACGAGGATGATCAAAGTAATGAATATCTTCGCTGAAAACGCGTCTAAATTGTGAAAAACGGGCTGATTCTAGTTCACCATTATCTTGCTTTTCATTAATATCGAAATCCGCATTAATGTATAAATAATGGCGTAAATGTATTTTCAATAAGCCATCTAACTCCCATTTCATTTCGGAAGATTGAGATTCGGCAAACAGTGGCTCAGGTCTATTTATTAAGCTAATAAAGTCGGAATTAGCGTAACTAAAACCGGTGTTTATATTGTTTTTTAATTGCTTGCCTGCAAATAAGTGCATACTGGGTGAGCGTGATTTACTTGCGCCTTCAAACCGCCAGCCGGTATGTAATATAGGGGTGAGTCCTTTTCGGTCTAAAGCTTGGCGTTGTTGTTCAAACTGCAGTTGTTCAGGAGCGAGCAGGTAAGTTTGCTCCATCGTATCTTGTACTGGTGCTTGAGGGGTTACTGGCAGCACATCGTAACTTTTTACATAATCAATGCTGTCGTTACACGCTGCAGACTGTGGGTTTGAATTAACCAAAGTGTCGGCAAAAGTGCGTGTTTGAAAGCGTGGATCACCGTTTATACACGCGTCCATTGCTTGGTTCTTATAAGCAGAGGCCAATAAATCTAAGGTGTTTTTATCTTCAATGGCGTCATGCTTTAAGCTAAAGTCTTCTTGTAAGTTAGGAGCAGGGCGCTGTTTAAATATTAACACCTCTACTTCAAACCAGCGCTCTGCAAATGCAGTACTGCTAAATAAGCAGCATAAAATAACCAGCGATTTTTTCAGCAACATTAATGGCTAACCTTTTTTTCGAAATCTGCAATCATAGCAGTGATCATTTTTAAGCGTTCACGGGCATTCGCCTCGCTAATGGCAAAGCGTAATTTATTTGCGCCATCCATTTTATAAATGTGTGGCGCACTTTGTATCAAACCAATAATGAAGCTAGGATTAACCTTGGTATTTTGACTAAACTCAAAGTAGCCTCCTTTCGGGTTAGCTTCTATTTTGATTATGCCCAAATTGCACGCCTGCATTTTTAGTTGTTGTAAACTAAATAGGTTTTTAGCTGCATCAGGTAATAAACCAAAGCGATCTATCAATTCTACTTGCAGTTCATCAATATCAGCAAGGTTAGCACAACTTGCTACACGCTTGTACATACCTAAACGCGTGTTAACATCGTGAATATAATCATCAGGTAACAAGGCAGGTAGCTTTAAATCAACTTCGGTTTGTTTTTGTAATAGATTTTCAAGGGTTGGCTCTTGACCATTTTTAAGCGCGTTAACAGCCTGTTCAAGCATTTCCATATACAAATTAAAGCCAATGGTTTGCATTTGTCCAGATTGATCGTCTCCTAATAGCTCACCCGCACCACGAATTTCTAAATCGTGGGTTGCCAAGGCAAAGCCCGCGCCTAAATCTTCTAATGAGGCAATAGCATCCAAACGCTTTTTCGCATCTTTAGAGAGCGCTTTAGGGTTACCTGTAAGTAAATAAGCATAGGCTTGGTGATGGCTTCTACCAACACGCCCGCGTAATTGATGCAGCTGAGCAAGACCGAGTTTATCGGCTCTGTCCATAATAATGGTATTTGCTGTGGGTACATCAATGCCGGTTTCAATAATCGTAGTACATACCAGTACATTGTATTTTTGATGATAAAAATCGGTCATAATCTGCTCAAGCTCTTGCTCTCGCATTTGCCCGTGGGCTGAGGTAACTGTTGCCTCAGGCACCCATTCGCTAATTTCTTGAGCAACACGCTCAATGGTTTCTACATTGTTGTGTAAAAAGTACACCTGGCCGCCGCGTTTAATCTCACGTAAAACCGCTTCGCGAATAAGCTCTTCGTCGCGTTGGCGCACAAAAGTTTTAACAGCTAAGCGTTTAGCCGGTGGGGTAGCAATAATAGATAAATCGCGCATACCACTCATGGCCATATTTAAAGTACGGGGGATAGGGGTTGCGGTCAGGGTGAGTATGTCAACATCCGCTCTCAGGGCTTTAATTTTTTCTTTTTGGCGCACCCCAAATCGGTGTTCTTCATCAACAATTAACAGGCCTAAGTCTTTAAAATTGATGTCTTGTTGAATTAATTTATGCGTGCCAATAACCACATCAAGCTTGCCATTACTCATTTTTTCAAGGGTTTCTTTTTGCTCTTTGGTCGAATTAAAACGCGACAGCACACCCACTTCAATTGGAAAATCAGCAAAGCGGTCTTTAAAGTTATCGTAGTGTTGTTGAGCAAGTAGGGTGGTAGGGACTAAAATAGCAACTTGCTTATTATCGTTAACCGCGACAAACGCTGCACGCATTGCTACTTCGGTTTTACCAAAGCCTACATCACCACAGACTAAGCGATCCATGGCTTGTTTTGATTGCATATCACCCAGTACAGCTTCAATAGCGTTACGTTGATCATCCGTTTCTTCAAACGGGAAGCTATCACTAAATTGACGATAAGCTTGGCCATCAAGCGTAAATTTATTACCCGGCTTTGCTTGGCGCTGAGCGTAAATATCGAGCAATTCAGCAGCGACATCACGTACTTTTTCAGCGGCGCGTTTTTTTGCCTTATCCCACGCATCAGAGCCGAGCTTGTGCAGTGGGGCACTGGCTTCTTCACCGCCAGAGTAACGGCTAAGCATATGAAGCGCTGATACCGGCACATAGAGCTTTGCTTCACCAGCATAAATAATGGTTACAAATTCAGTAACCACACCGGCGGCATCAATTGTTTGCAGTCCTTGATAACGGCCAACACCATGGTCAAGGTGCACAACCGGTTGGCCTTCTTTTAACTCTGCTAAGTTACGAATTAGCGCATCTTGGCTTGCTTCATACTTGTGCTTACGGCGTCTGCGTTGTGATACTTTAATTCCAAGCAATTCTTGCTCAGTAATAATGCTCAGGCTAGGTTTTGTGCTAAGCACAACACTTTGTTCCAGTGGGCTTACAATTAAACCAACGTCACTACTGCTGTTGATAAATTGGTCAAAAGTATCAAATTCTTTAAAATTTAAGCCGCTGGGTTTTAATATACTCAGTAATGATTCACGTCGACCATCCGACTCAACACTAATGACAACTCGGCCTTTTTTCTTTTTTTGCTCTGCCACATAGCTAATGAATGCGTTGTAGGGTTCATGTTGTTTATGATCAATGCGGACATTGGGTAATTCATTAACGGCAAGATTTTTATTGCCCGCTTTAGTACCTAATTTTGCTTGCGATAAACGAATGCGGCCATAATCACCCAAGTTTGAAAATAGCTCATTGATTGGCTGGTACAATTCATCCGGTGGTAAAAGTGGGCGCAAGGGGTCCACACGGCGGTTTTCATAGCGTACATTAACATCGTGCCAGAAGTTATCCGCCGCATGTTCTAAATCGCCTAATTGCATCACGGTCGTTGATTCAGGCAAATAGTCAAAAATAGTCGCCAAGCGATCAAAAAATAATGGCATGTAGTATTCAATACCTCCAGGCCAATTACCTTTACTAACTTGCATGTAGACAGAGTCTTGCTCTGCGCTTGCGCCAAACTTTTCACGATAGTTTATTCTAAAGCGTTCAATATCTGTGTCGTTAGTGGGGAATTCATGGGCAGGAAGTAACTCAATTTTTTCAACTTTTTCGTCTGAGCGTTGTGTTTCCACATCAAATAAGCGAATGGTATCAAGCTCGTCATCAAAAAAATCGAGCCTAAATGGGTGTTTACTGCCCATCGGGTATAAATCAACAATAGAGCCACGTATTGCATATTCGCCATGCTCCATAACTTGTTGCACGTGCATGTAACCCGCTTGCTCTAAGTTTTCACGCAAAGCGTGGGTGTCTAATCTATCGCCCACTTTAAAATTAAGCGTTGAACCGTATATAAACGAAGCAGGGGCCGTGCGCAGCATCAGCGTTGATACAGGCATAATGAGCACGCTTTGTTGCTCGTTTTTCAGGGTATTAAGGATTGCTAAGCGCGCGGAAATAATATCTTGATGGGGAGAAAAATGATCGTAAGGCAATGTCTCCCAATCCGGAAATATCATTACCGGGTTATCCGGAAGCAAATACTCTAATTCGGTTTCAAGGCGCAAAGCACTTGGTGTATCTGGCGTAACTATTAACACAAAGTTATCTTGTTGTTTTACACCTTGTGCAATGGCAATGCTCAAGCCACTGCCTAAAAGCTCGCCCCATTGAATTTTATCTTTTTGAGATTTTACCCAAGGCAAGGCTGCCCATTGCTCAAACGCCATTAATTACTCCATTAAATTAGGCTCTTAGCTGCTAAGAGCCATACTATTATTTAGTCGCGATAGATTTTTGTTAAATCTTGATAATGATCAATTCTGCGGTCGCGTAAATACGGCCAGATACGTCTTACGTTTTCGCTGCGTTTTTGATCAAGTTCAACCATTAATATTTGTTCACTTTGATTATCGGCCTCTGCCAATATTTCGCCTTGAGGACCTGCAATAAACGAGTTACCCCAAAATTGAATGCCGTCACTTTGTCCACTCGGGTCGCGCTCAAGACCAACACGATTACAGCTAATCACCGGAACGCCATTGGCTACCGCATGGGCTCGTTGGCTAATAACCCAAGCATCTTTTTGACGGGTTTGCTCGTCTTTATCATCGCGTGGATCCCAGCCAATTGCTGTTGGATAAATTAAAAGCTCTGCACCGGCCATCGCCATTAAACGCGCCGCTTCAGGAAACCACTGATCCCAACACACCAGTACGCCAAGTTTGCCCACTGAGGTTTGAATAGGCTCAAAGCCTAAGTCGCCAGGAGTAAAGTAAAACTTTTCGTAAAAGCCAGGGTCATCCGGTATATGCATTTTACGGTATTTACCGGCAATACTGCCGTCTTTTTCGAGCACCACTGCGGTATTGTGGTAAAGGCCTGTAGCGCGCTTTTCAAATAAAGACGCGACAATTACAATACCAAGCTCTTTAGCAAGTTCACCTAACGTGTTACTACTCGGCCCAGGTATTGTTTCGGCTAAATCAAAGACGTCGACATCTTCAGTTTGGCAAAAATATAAACTACGGTGTAATTCTTGTAGCACAACAAGTTGTGCACCTTGACTGGCTGCATCGCGAATGCCAGCAATTGATTTTTCAATATTGTGTTCAGCGTTGTCACTGTTGCTTTGTTGCACTAAGGCAACTGATAAATTTGCAGGGCTTGTCATTGTGCTGCTCCAGCTAAAAATCCACGAGGTAATTGCATTGTAATGCAGTGAAGACTGCCAAATTGCTCAATAATAGGTAAACAATTTACCCCAATAATTGTGTGCTCTGGGTATGCTTTTTGAACCTGTACTAACGCGCGTTGGTCGTTTATATCGTTATAAGTAGGCACTAATACCGCATTGTTAATAATTAAGTAATTTGCATAGGTGGCGGGTAAGCGCGTGTTTTCATCATCGTACACGGCTTTTGGCCATGGCAACTCTATTAGCTCATATGGGGTGCGATCGGCAGTTTTAAAGCTTTGTAGTTGCTTTTGCATGGCATTAAGCGCGCTGAAGTGCTCATCGCTTTCATCGTCACATTGCACATACACAAGGGTATTATTTGGTGCAAAACGCACTAAGGTATCAATGTGGCTGTCGGTGTCGTCACCTGCTAAATAGCCATGATCAACCCATAAAAAATCTGTTGCGCCCAAGTGCGCTTTTAAAAGCGCTTCTATGTCACTTGGGTTTAAATTTGGGTTACGGTTTTTATTAAGCAAACATTCGCTGGTTGTTAGCAACACACCATGCTCGTTTATTTCAATACCGCCACCTTCAAGTACCATATCGAGCGCTTGATAGTGGTTGTTATTGCTACTTAACTCTTTTACCAAAGTACGATTAATTTGATTATCTAATGCGCTTTCAAATTTATTGCCCCAACCATTGAAAGTAAAATCATATACTTTTAGTTGCTCGGGTGAGTCAATAGCGCCACAAGTAAGCGGGCCATGATCGCGCGCCCACGTATCATTGGTAGGGGTTACTACAAAATGAACACGATTCAAAGAGATGTTAGCGCTATTTAGCAATGCTGTAATATGCATTTTTAAGGCACTATTATGCGCCACAATAACAAGCTTTTGCTGCGTTGTTATATGCTTAGCAAGCTCAATATATACAGGTTCTACACGGGCTAAGTTATCAGCCCAATCTGTGTCTTTATGCGGCCATGTAAGCATAACAGCGTCTTGCTCGGCCCATTCAGGTAAAAGTCTAAAGTTCATGGATTTTTAATACAAATAAAGATGGGGCTAGTTTAGCAGTTCAATTACTGCTAAGTCACTTCTAAATGAGTGTTTGGCTCACAATTTTAAAGCGATTTGAGAAGTAAATAAACGCTAGCTTTTATCGTTTGTACTCTCTTTGGCTTTTTCAAGTTGCTGGCGCTTTTTAAGCTGGCGAGTTTGCGCATGTAAGCTGGCTCTTACAACCAACTCTTGGTCGCTGTCTCTTATTGATACAAATAACAGGGTATATTGGTAGTGCTCATTATCTTGTTTTTCAATGGCAACCACTTCGCTATAACAATACACCGCAGAGGCCTCGTGTTGTAAAAAAAGTTTAGTACGAAACTTTTGCTCTAATGTATACAAATGTTCACTGGTAAACTTAATGCCGCCACCGCCGTAACTGTCGCAATAGATAGAGTTATCTTCTGGTTGTTCAGAGGCTAAAATATGACTCATGATCAAATCTATTTTGCGCGACTGAGCTTGTAAAAAAGTAGTTAGTTCTTGGGCAATATCACCTAAATTACGCAAAGGGCCTAAGGCACTTTGCTCTAAACTGCTTACTTCGTTAGCAAGTTTAAATAAAGGCGGAATATCAGCGTCAAGTTCAGCTAAACTTTTTGGCACAACCGAATCATCTACGGCAAACAGATTGACGCGATTACTTTCATCAATTTGAAAATAAAGCTCAAAATCTGATAATTTTTGATTATTCATATGTAACTCCTATTCGTTAATAGTAGCGTTGCCACTACTAAAATACTACACAACACGCCAATAAAATTAAGCTAAATATCTGTTTGCCCTCATTATAAAAAGCCTAATCAACTAAAATTGCGGTAACTTTCAATATTTACCAAACAGGCATAATCATTAAAAAAGTTATAAAAGGTAATACGTTTACATTGCACTATCTATGTTAGCAACTAATAAATAACCAATAATTAACAAAATTCCTTGTAATTAGCCCTAAAACCCGTAATCTTACGGAAATAATAACAAGAGACGATCCACGTGGCTCAAGGACTTAGATTAGCCAGTACATTCTCAGACATATCCACGCAACTGCGGCGCTTCGTGTCTAAAATTGTGTTGCCTGACGATGTTGATGATATTGTTCAAGAGACCTTTGTTAAAAGTTATGAAGCTGAATTAAAGCAAGATATTCAATACACCCGTAGCTACATGTTAAAAACAGCTAAACACCTAGCACTTAATCATATAGCTAAATGGGATAATAAATTTAGTACCCCTTTAAACCACGAAACTGAACTCCCTAAATTGCTTAAATCAATGCAATTAGAAGACGAATACACCTCTAAAGAGCGTTTTTTATTATTTTGTCGGGCGACTGAGCAATTAAGTCCTGTTGTAAGAAAGTGCTTTATTTTAAAAAAAGTCTATGGAATGAGCCAAAAAGAGATCGCACAGCAAATGCAGCTAAGTCAAAGTACGGTAGAAAAACACGTTGCCAAAGGGTTATTAAATACCATGCTATATATGCGCGAACAGTCACACGATGAGAGCGACCATTGCCAACAAAGTGCGGACATAATGAGGGCAGCAAAATGAATAACATCCATCAATTTACCTCAAAAGAATTAATATTAGAAAAAGCATCGCAATGGATCAGTGCTATTGACCGTGGCCTTACAAAAGAAGAGCAAGAACAATTTAAACTGTGGATGCTACAAAGTACTGCTCATCAAAATGCGGTGTACGAATTAGCTCAGCTTTGGGATGACCTGAGTGTGCTTAACGAACTCAGCGTATTATTTCCAAATAAACAACCGGCTAATAGCAAAACAAAGCTTGCGTATGTATTTGGCATGGCAGCAAGTATTGTTGCTGCATTAATGATGTGCAGCTATTTATTGCTAAATATAGATAGCAATTTCAACAAAAATTTAGCCAAGGTAAATTATACAAAAATTTATAAAACAAAAGTTGGCGAGCAAGCAACCTATGTTTTACCAGATGGCACAATTGTACAACTTAATACCAATAGCTCATTGGAAGTCGCTTATAGCCAAGGCCGTAGACAATTGTTACTAAGTCGTGGCGAGGGCCGTTTTAATGTTGCTAAAGATGCATCACGCCCATTCAGCGTGATGGCCGGTGATAAAAGCTTTACCGCTCTCGGTACTGTATTTAATGTGCAGCGCAATACTTCGTCAGATCTCGAGCTGGTTGTTACTGAGGGTAAAGTGATGATCACCGATCCTAGCGTTGCTGTTAATGCTGATGATTTTAAAGCGTATCAACAAGCTGATAATAACAATCATGAAATTCGTCAAATTAATGCCAATATTGTGATTTCCGGTGAAAAAGTAATTATTGAACAAAGCGTTACCAAACCAATCACACAGTTATCGGTTGATGATGTACAGCGTGACTTAGCTTGGCAAAATGGCATGTTGATATTTAATGGTGAGCAACTGGTTGATGCCTTAAACGAAGTCAGCCGTTATACCGCTACGCGGTTTGAACTATCATCTGATGAGTTAGCCCGTATAAAAGTGGCCGGTGTTTTTAAAGCGGGTGATGTGGCAGGGCTGTTAGAGAGCTTGCAAACTAATTTTTCGATTGAACATGAACGTTTAGGCGAGCATGTTGTTAGCCTAAAATATCAAAAAAAATCATAGGTAATCGTAATGAAAATCACACCATTGTTAATCAATGTTGCTCATAAGAGTGTAAAAAGTAATTTAAAGATTATAAAAATGATAAAAAACTATAGAGGATTTTTGTTTGCTAACTGTTTATATAAGTTGCGCAGTAACCATACGTGCCATTTAACTCAATTTGGCCTTGTTGCACCGCTGTTTTTTAGTATCAGTGTGTATGCAAGTCAAACCGAGGGGCAAATGATGCAATTTGATATAAAAGCGCAACGAGCAGACAAAGCCTTAATAGAATTTGCTAAGCAAACAGAACAAACTGTGGTTTTTTCGTATGAACTTGCCAAGCAATACAAAGCAAATTCGTTGTATGGATTTTATTCTCAACTTGATGCACTAAAAGCATTACTGGCTGAGACACAGCTCGATGCGGTTGTTGATCAAAATGGTTTACTGAGTATTAAACTCAAACAAATCAATAGGAAAGATAACAACATGATGAAGCTTTCAGGAGTTAGTGCAGCTGTATTACCTGCTTTACTTGCAGTTAATTCACAAGGAATAAATGCCGCTGAACAAAGCGCAGAACAAAACATCGAAAAAATTGCTATTGTAGGTAGTCGTGTGGCAGGGCGCTCAGTTGAAGACTTACCTGTCCCCGTTGATATTTTAAGTGCAGAAGCACTCGAAAATACCGGCCAAACAGAAGTTGGCCGCATGCTTCAAGCTATCGCACCTTCTTTTAACTTTTCAAGTTCATCTATTAGTGATGGTACTGACGCATTAAGACCAGCAACGCTACGTGGCCTAGGGCCAGATCAAACGTTGGTATTGATCAATGGTAAGCGTCGTCATCAAGCCAGTATTATTCATATTAATACTTCGGTGGGGCGTGGTACGGCGGGTACCGATATGAACGCTATTCCAGCCTCAGCAATTAAACGTATTGAAGTACTGCGTGATGGCGCTGCGGCTCAATATGGTTCTGATGCAATTGCCGGTGTTATAAATATTGTGCTCAAAGATGGCAGCGAAGGTGGTAAAGCCGCTATTAACTACGGTGAGTATTCAGAAGGTGATGGCGAAACTGTTAACATCGACTTTAATAAAGGCTTTGCTTTAGGTGACAATGGTTATTTAAATACAACTATAAACTACCGTGACCGCGCGCCAACTAACCGTGCAGGGCTTCATGGTTCATGTCAATTTTATGGTTGTACTGAGCTCAGTGACGGCACGTTACTGGCAGGCGACCCGCGTGAACTAACCGCGCCACGCGATACATTTAGAATTGGTGATGCCGACTCTCAACAATTTGGTTTAACCGTTAACACCGGCTACGAATTAGGGGCGGGTGAACTATACGGTTTTATTACCTATTCAACGCGTGATAATGAATCAGCAGCATTTTTCCGTCATAATGCCAATGCCGGTGGTAACCCAGTATTACAAGATGGTGATGCGACAGTTCCGGCTGGCTTTTTACCAAAAATAAACACTACGATTGACGATATTTCATATAACTTTGGTTATAAAACGCAGTTTGATAACGACTCAAGCTTAGACTTATCGTACACCTATGGTGAAAACAGCATTGATTACACCACTAGCGATACGATTAATGCCTCTTATGCCAACTTCTTACGTTACGACCAAGGCTTGAGCGCCGCAGATATTCGCGCCACTATTCCACGTGAAGGTTACGCGTATGGTATGGAGTTATCACTGCAAACGATTAATCTTGATTTTACTCAAAATTTTGATGATTACTCATTAGCAATGGGCGCAGAAATACGCACCGATGAGTACCGTATTTTAGAGGGCAGCGAATACGCATACCGCGATTACGATACCAACAATGGTGTTAATATTTATGATGGATTGAGCGGTGGTATTGGTAGCGAAAATGCATCAGGTGGCACACAAGGCTTTGGTGGTTCATCGCCAGCATCGTCGGTTGATGAGTCGCGCGATGTGATCTCGTTTTATTTAGACGCTGAGGCTTACGTTATTGAAGATGTGATTATCTCAGGGGCGTTACGTTACGATAATTACAAAGGATTTGGCGATACAGTTAACTTTAAACTCGCGGGTAACTGGTCACTAACCGAAGATATTTCACTTCGTGGTGCATTAAGCTCAGGATTTAGAGCCCCTTCAATGCAGCAGTTGTACTTTAACAATATCAGCACGCAGTTTGTTGTTGGTCCTAATGGCAATTTAGTGGCTGAAGAAGTGGGCACGTTTAGAAACGATTCAACACTGGCGCAAAGTTTAGGTATTCCTAAGTTAACAGAAGAGAAATCACAAAACCGCAGTTTAGGTATTGTTTATAACGTAAGCGATAATATTAATGTAACGCTTGATTACTACTCAATCGATATTGACGACCGTATTGTAATTAGTAATCGCTTAGGCAAAGGTTTATCAAACAGTCTTGATGCCGCGTTACTGAGCTCGGGTGCTGGTGCAGGACAGTTTTTCTTAAATGGGGCTGACACAGAAACGCAAGGTATCGACTTTGTGGCTACATGGAATACAGAAGGCCTAGGCGGCACGCTTGATTTTACTTTAGCGGCTAACTTTACAGAAACCGATGTCGTGTCGTTATTTACACCTGCCGGTTCTGGTCTTGAAACCGTGCCAGTCGATGATGTGTTTTCTGATCAAGAAATTTCTATCATTGAAGAATGGCAACCAGAAGATCGCATTAACTTAAGTGCGCTTTATCGCCGTGACGATTGGACTGTTAATTTATCACTTAATCGTTTTGGTGAGTACACAGTTGAAGATGGCGGTCGCCAGACTTACGGTGCTGAAATTTTAACTGACATTAAAGTTAATTACTTTGTAACTGATAATTTATCGGTAAACATTGGCGCAAATAACTTATTTGATGTTTATCCTGATGAAAACACCATAGGTAATTCACGTTCAGGTACTATTGTAGATGCTCAAGGTAATACCATTGTCAGCAGTGATGGAGTATTTAAGTACTCTCGTCGTTCAGCGCCATTTGGTTTTAACGGTGCTTACTACTACGTAGGTGCAGAATACCGCTTTTAATAAGGGTCTGTTGACCTTTTTGGATTAAAATTTGTTCAAACTAGGAGCG
>NZ_PNCN01000054.1:0-37064 GCF_005886135.1 Pseudoalteromonas sp. S4741
GTAGGTAAGGGGCGTGAGCAGGACGCGGAAGCTTTGCTCGGTTTTTACTTAGCCCACTAGGTTACAAACCTCGCGCCGCGATTAAACCGCCCCTAGTTTGAACAAATTTTAATCCGCAAAGGTCAACAGACCCTAGTTCTGAGGAGCATAGTTTACATGGCTGATTTTTATCAAAATGGCATTATTACAACACTACATAACATTGCCAATAGACCCGTAGACGATTTAGAAAAAGAGTTACTTGGCTTTAGTAAACAGCGACCAATGGGGCTTATATTGCCTTCATTATTTAGTGAGTTAGAAGGCCCTGCTTTACAAAATATTGTTAAAGAGCTGCAACAAGTACCGTATTTATCGCAAATAACTATAGGCTTAGACAGAGCCGACGAAAGCCAGTATCGCTATGCATTGAACTTTTTTAAATCGCTTGATCAAAACCATAAAGTGTTGTGGAACGATGGCCCACGTTTGCAGGCGCTCGATAAAGAGCTTCAAGCTTTAGGTGTGGCGCCACGCGAGCTCGGTAAAGGCCGTAATGTGTGGTATTGCATGGGCTATAAACTCGCTACCGCTAAGGTTGAGTCAATAGCACTACATGATTGCGATATTTTAACTTATGACCGAGGCTTATTAGCGCGATTAATTTATCCCGTTGCACATCCTCGATTTAACTATGAATTTTGTAAAGGCTTTTACCCGCGTACTGCCAATGGAAAAATAAATGGTCGAGTATCACGTTTACTGGTTACTCCGTTATTACGCTCGTTTAAAACCATATTAGGCAGCAGAGACTACCTTGAGTATATGGACTCGTTTCGTTACCCATTAGCCGGTGAATTTTCGTTTAGACGCGATGTATTAAACGATATTCGTATTCCTAGTGATTGGGGATTAGAAATTGGCGTATTAAGCGAGATGTACCGTAATTACTCCCATAACCGCTTATGCCAAGTTGATATTGCCGATAACTACGATCATAAACACCAAGAATTATCGCTGGATGACCAAACTGCTGGCCTTTCTAAAATGTCGATTGATATAACCAAAGCGTTATTTAGAAAGCTAGCGACTCAGGGGGTTACCTTTACCAGCGAAACCATTCGCTCATTAAAAGCGACATATTACCGCATTGGTTTAGACTTTATTGAAACCTATCATAATGATGCGTTAATGAACGGTTTAACACTTGATATTCACCAAGAAGAAAAAGCGGTAGAAATGTTTGCGCAAAATATTATGAATGCTGGCCAACACTTTTTAGAAAACCCAATGGAAGCGCCATTTGTGCCGAGTTGGAACCGTGTAGCTTCGGCGATGCCCGATGTACTAGATCGATTAAAAGAAGCCGTTGAGCTTGATAACGAACAATACAGTTAAATTGGTATACTTAAACGAGGCGCCTGTGAACATAGTTAGGGAACAGTTTTTTCAACGAGTCGAACAACATTTACATACCATTTATCAAGGGGTTGAGTTACCTATGTCGGTAGCTGAGTTGGCTGAAGAATTAATCACCTTGATACTAGGTAATAACCAACTTCGAGATCCCACGCCGCACACTAATCGCTGGGATGAACAAGATATTGTTTTAATTGCCTATGGCGATTCTATTATAAATCATGAAGACAGTGAGTTAGCAGTTGGAACTCCCCTAGAGGCGCCGTTAAAAACCTTGCATCGCTTTATAAAAGAGCAGTGCGATCACCAGCTTAATGCGCTGCACATTTTACCCTTTTATCCGTATAGCTCAGATGAAGGGTTTGCGGTAATGAACTATGCGCAAGTTAATGAAGCGCTGGGCGACTGGCAAGATATTAACGCGATTGCAAAAGATGTAAAACTGATGGCGGATTTAGTGATTAATCATTGTTCTAGCCGAAGTCTTTGGTTTGAAAACTTTTTAGCCGATACTCACCCAGGGAAAGACTACTTTAAAACAGCCAGTTTATCTGACGATTTAAGCCAAGTCGTGCGCCCACGAACCTCGCCATTATTACATACGGTAGCCACAGCAAGCGGTGATAAGCATGTATGGTGTACATTTAGTCATGATCAGGTGGATTTTAATTTTGAAAACCCTGAGGTTTTAAAAGAGTTTGTTGGCATTATTCGCCACTATTTAGAT
The DNA here is from genome assembly GCF_005886135.1 of Pseudoalteromonas sp. S4741. Taxonomy (NCBI): domain Bacteria; kingdom Pseudomonadati; phylum Pseudomonadota; class Gammaproteobacteria; order Alteromonadales; family Pseudoalteromonadaceae; genus Pseudoalteromonas; species Pseudoalteromonas sp. S4741. Next base: position 2,126 of record NZ_PNCN01000054.1, read on the forward strand.
AACGGTATTCGCCTATTTCGCCTTGATGCTGTGGCCTTTTTATGGAAACAACTAAATACCAGTTGTATAAACTTGCCACAAACGCATGAAGTGGTGCGTTTATTGCGAACGCTGATTGAGCATGCTGAGCCCAGTGTGGTGATTATTACCGAAACCAATATTCCTAATCAAGAAAATCTATCTTACTTTGGTAATGCCAACGAAGCCCATGCGATTTACAACTTTGCCTTGCCGCCGCTGTTATTGCATACCTTACTTAGCGGCGATAGTAGCGCGCTTAAGCACTGGATGATGAGCATGCCGCCAGCGCAAAACGGTACCGCATATTTTAATTTTATTGCATCACATGATGGCATTGGTTTGAGGCCAATTGAAGGCTTATTACAACCGAGTGAAGTTGCTTCGTTAGTAAGCACGACCATGCAATTTGGGGGACGTGTTTCAATGCGCACCAGTCACGATGGTACACATACCCCTTATGAGCTAAATATTGCCTTATTTGATGCCTTACAAGGGACGCATGATGGCGCAGATAAATATGGCCTTGAGCGTTTTTTGTGTGCCCATGCCATTATGTTTGCAATGGAAGGAATACCAGGGCTATATATACATAGTTTACTTGGTACAACTAATGACTATGAGCGTTTTGAAAATTCGCAGCACAATCGCGCAATTAATCGTCATCGCTGGCAAGAATCGAGATTATTAGCGGCTATTGAAGAAAAATACAGCCACCATCACCAGGTGTTCAAGGGAATAAAACAATTATTAGCAGTGCGTAAAAGGCAAGCTGCATTCCATCCTAATGCCACACAATTTACTTTGCACTTAGGAGAGGGGTTATTTGGATTTTGGCGACAAAGTATAGATCGCCAACAAAGTATTTTTTGTGTTTATAATATTAGCAGTCAGCCACAAAGCTTAACCTTAGCCGATTTAAACTTAATAAATACTCAGCAATGGGTTGAGCTAATTTCTAAAACAACACTCGATGACGCGCTACAAACCATGCAGTTAGCACCCTATCAAACGCTTTGGCTATCTAACAAGGCATAAATAGCGTTTATCTCGACAATATACATTCAGAGTTTTAAATAAAGTAACCGCACTGTAAAGGGGCTTTACAGTGCTATTGCTCAAGCGCTAAAAGTAGATTTTCTATTGTGAATTTATGCCAATCAGCGCGTGTTTTACTAAACTGTATAAAGTTTATTTCTGCTAGACCTGTTGTATTTATCGCCTTATATAAGGGAGTGTTTTCATCAGTAAGTGGGTCAAAAATATCAACTGAACGATGAAGCAAAGGACTAAGTTTTGGTTGCGTATGGTTGTCGAACAGATTAACCAGAGCATAAGCACCTAACAAAACATGACCTCCTATAGATACATCAAGCTCTGAACCATTATTAGGTGGAACCTCCCAGTTAATACCGCCCACAATAACCTGAGATTGCATGTTTAGCTGTTTTAATGCCCTTTTTGCGCCAAAAGCAATTGCATCATTCGCACACCAAATAATGTTAATTTCAGGAGTTTGATGCATATACGCCAAAGTTTTTGTAAACCCTTCTTGTTCAGACCAATTGGCAACCTCTTTAGCGATTAAAGTAACTTGCGGCGTTTGCGCTAAAAAATCCATTAACCCTTGAGTGCGCATAATAGAAGCAGGCGTTGCATAGTCGCCTAATAACGCCAATATATGTGCGCTAGTTGTTGTTTTATTGGTAAACTTTTTATAAAGCTGCTGCATCAATGATATACCTGCAACGCGATTATTTGGGGTAATACTACCGACTATGTTAGTGCCATTTTTACGTAACATATCAAGTGACGCAGGCGAAGGGCGATTTAATAAAAAGTAAATAGGGACATGTTTACTGTCTATTTTAGAGAGGTACTTACTGGTAACATTTTTTTCGTTTACGAGAATCAGATAATCGGGCTTATCATTTATAGCCTGCTGAATAAGCTCTTTCATTAAAATATGATTTCGGTTGGCGTATTTTATCGTTAATGTAACATCTAAATCAGTGGCTGCATTTTGCATGATTTTAGAAACATGAAACCAAAAATCACCGGTTTTATTGCTATTAGCTTCAGTTGAATTTGAAAAGCCAGGATTGATGAATATGATCTCTAAGGCATTAATACTGTAACTACTGAATAGCAGGCAGGAAAAAGTTATCAGGCGGTGTAATTTAAACAAAGGCATATGTTTCTCTATATATTTTATAAAGCTCGATTTTTATCTTGCTAACTAGCTCCGTGGTGACATCTAAGCGTTATGCTATATAATACCCTAGTAAGTTTACCATGTATGCAGCAATTAATTTTTTTAGGATTTATGAATGAAAGCAGTTTTATTGTTAATAGTATTACTCTTTAGTCAAACAGTTGCCGCTAATGACGTAAGTGATTTAGAAAAGACCATGAAAAATATAGGGCTGGCTTATAAACAAAGTGTTGAAGCAACCCAACTTAAAGAATTTAATGGTGCTATCGATGAATTTATTGGATTGATAGAGCAAGGTAAGAAAGCCAAATTTTATAAAGAAGCTGAGAAGTCGGTGCAAGGGCTCGATAAAGTACTTGTTCAAGCCCAGTTAGCCAAAAAAGTAGCGAATGAGCAGGGACTCGAAGCTGCAAAAAAACCACTTAAAGCTATCGATAATTTACGCAAAAAATATCATAAATTACATGAGCCTCCAGGCTTTTTTGAATTACTGTTTGGAAAATAAGGATTAGCAATGGAAATTTCAGTTTCAATGTTAGACGGTCAAAAGTTGAGTGCTAAGTTTGGTGAGCATGAGGTGATAAGCGATCAAAGCATAAACGCTGGTGGTGGGGCAGAGCACCCAGAGCCGTTTGACTACTTTTTGGTTAGCATGGTTTTGTGCGCTGGTTTTTATGCGCGTAAATTTTGTCAGCAAAGAGAGATCTCAACCGACGGCATGACGCTGACACAAAATAACGAAAATGTAGATGAAAACGGTAAGAAGCTTTTTTCAATCGAAATTGGCTTGCCAGAAGGTTTCCCCGAAAAATATAAAAAAGCACTTATTGCTGCTGTAAATACATGTACCGTGAAAAAGGTTATTCAGGCAGTGCCTGAGTTTTCTGTTGAAGTAAAGTAAATACCCTTTAACAATAATGCCGAGTATAAACTCGGCATTATTATTTATCCCACTATTTTTTCTTCATACCCTGCACGGCTTTAAATCTAGGGTTGTTTTTACATATCACGAATACTCGCCCTTTGCGCTTTACAATTTGACAACCTGGTCGTTGTTTTGCACTTTTTAATGAACTTAATACTTTCATTTGCTTTCCTTTTTAGCTGTAGAGAGGTTTTTAAAGCGACGATTAAATTGCGCAACGCGGCCATCAGTAGCAAGTGTTTTTTGTTTTCCGGTATAAAATGGGTGTGAGTCAGATGAAACATCAATAGGCACATAGGGATATGTATTACCGTCTATTTCGATAGTGCGATTGGTTTTAATGGTTGAACCAATAATAAAGTAAGAATCAGCTGCAGTATCATGAAAAGCAACCACATGGTAATCAGGGTGAATATTGGGCTTCATTAAACGCCTTTAATGTTATGTGATAGTATATCATTTAATTTAACGTATTTATTTTCCCTTTGCAAATCATTTTAAATAGCCTTAAACGCAGCGTAATTGCTACGTAATTGCTGCGTATTTGCACAAAGCAGTCAAAAAATAAGCACTTAGATCAAAAGTACTAGCTATTAGTATTTAGGCTGCTATAACTAGTCTCAGCAAAAAAAAATAATAAAAATTTAATAACGTTAATAGAGGTAGTTTTATGAGTGACGCTCAGGCACAACAAGACCAAATCGACCAAGGAGTCATGGATACTCTTAGGGAGCGCGATCATAGTGTATTGGCAAAACAAGTTGACTCACTCGCATGTACTCATAACGATATCATTGAATTACTTGCTCATTATTTAGCATTAAGCGAACAAGACGATGATGAGTTATTTGACGATTGGTTTGACTCGCTTTCAAAAGAGCAACACACCGTATTAAAAGTATTTGAAGTTTATCGCGGGCAGTATGAGCACCAAAACTAATCCGTTTGGTTGTAATAGCCATTTTATTAAGATGATGCTGGCTGCCAAGTATGTAATTTAATGTTAACAAAGGTGTGTGTTTTTATACCTAAGTAAAATATAAAATCACACTTTTTTAAGACAATAGTATGTAGTTTTTCTCTTGATTATCTTTCATATAACTAATTGATGTATAAAGCTTTGTAATGAGTTACACTTATTTGTATAAACAGTAGCCTCACTATGTTTAATAAATGCACTCCTTTTATTAGGTGAACAAAGAAAAGGATCATTCTAATGCCGCACTTAAATGAAATACGCAAAAGAAACAACGTCAAAATAATTGGCAAGGGTGATAAAACCTTAGTGTTGGCTCACGGCTTTGGCTGTGACCAAAATATGTGGCGATTTATTATTCCTGCCCTTGAACAACATTTTACTTTAGTGCTGTTTGATTATGTAGGCTCAGGTAACTCTGATGTGGCTAAATATAATAAACAGCGCTACTCAACCCTTGATGGGTATGCCAAAGACGTACTAGAAATATGTGCCGCACTTGAACTTACCGATATTACATTTATAGGCCACTCTGTTAGCGCAACAATTGGTGCACTTGCTGCCATTGAGCAACCAGAGTTATTTGCTCAGCTTGTTATGGTTTGCCCCTCACCGTGTTTTTTAAATTTACCCCCTGATTATTTTGGCGGATTTGAAAAACAAGAACTTCACGAATTACTTAACCTAATGGATAAAAATTACATTGGCTGGGCCAATTACTTAGCGCCTTTGGTTATGGGGAGTTCTCATCCTGATGAATTTATAGCGGAACTATCGGGAAGTTTTTGCTCAACCGATCCCCTTATTGCAAAAACCTTTGCAGAAGCCACGTTTTTATCCGACTACCGTTTTATACTTGAACATATAAAACAGCCTACTTTAATTTTACAAAGTGAAAATGATGCTTTAGCCGCACCTTCTGTTGGGGAGTTTGTAGCGAATGAAATTTCAAATGCAACACTTAAGGTTATTAGTGCGCATGGCCACTGTATACATATGACGCACCCAGAAACAGTCAGCCGTTTAATTTTTGATTTTGTGAGTTAGCCACATGTCACTTAATAAAGTAGATGAAAAACTTGCTGATTATTCCGCAGATCACTTTTTAAATGGTGCATTAGTGACAAATGCAGATAACATTATTGTTTATGCAAATACTTATTTTCAAAAGGAATTACAGTGGAATACTAATGAGCTTATTGGCAAGTCGGTTGATAAAATTATAACTAAATCATCAAAAATATTTTTACAAAGTTATGTGTTTCCTACCTTACTGCACGAAAAGCAATGCCAAGAAATGCAGTTAATTATGCTCAGTGCTCAAGGGGAGCGTATGGCGGTTACCGTTAATGCTCAGCTTGATGAAAAGAGCTATATATACTGGAGCTTTTTTAACGCGACTCAGCGAGATAAGCTTTACGACGAGCTGATTAAAACACGGGAAAAGTTAGAAGCGCAAACTGAACGCTTACAATCTTTAGCGTCTACCGATGAGTTAACCAACTTATTAAATAGAAGAGAGATGAATTGCCGCAGCGTGCTGTTACTCGAACAGGCTATGCGATTAAAGCAGTCGGTTGCATTATTAATTATCGATATTGATAATTTTAAAGTCGTTAATGATACCTTTGGGCATTTAGAAGGGGATCGAGTTTTAAAAGAGTTGGGGCAACGTCTTAAACATTTTGGTCGACAAACCGACCTTATTTCTCGTTACGGCGGTGAAGAGTTTTTAATTATGCTGCCAGATACAAATAAAGCAGATACTTTGTCATTTTGCCAAAGGCTGCATTTATTAATTGCTGAAATTAAAGTAGGTAATCGCCCAGTAACCGCCAGTATTGGGGCAAGTTTGAGTACTGCGAAAACGACGTTTACTGATTTATTTGCCCAAGCCGATAATGCGGTATATGAAGCCAAAGAGCGCGGAAAAAACAGAACTCAATTATACGATAACCCCTAACTAAATAGAGGTAAACTCAACAAGGTATTGAGTTGAGCTTACCCAAAAGACGGCAGTTATAGTTGATATTATTGCTCTACACAGTTGTTTTTTGCTAATGGTGATGCTAATACGGTATCGGAGTGCCAAATTCTATCCCATATTTTAGGTAAGTTGTTTAAGTTGGGTCTTTGGCTTATTTTTTCAAAATTACCGACACTGATTGCTGAGCCATCTTTCTGACCGACAACAAAATTAAACACATAGGCACACTCCATGCCCATGCGTAAATCAGAGAGAATAACTTTGTCTTGCTGCTCGCGAACGGAATAAAACCCTTTTGTAAACCACTGCAAGCGTTTAACACCCCATTCATTTTTAATCTCGTTTAGTAAAGAAGGGGTTGTTTGATATGCATTTAAGGTAACCTCGTTGGCTGTATCAAACACCGATGCATAGCCTTCATAATATTTCCCATCCGACATAACAACCACCCGCCAAAGCAAAGTAGTAAATGGTGCTGGTGTGCTAATGTATTCATTGATTGTGATGCCTCTGTTTTGCAGCGCAGTGTTGACTTTATCGTCAATAACAACTTTAAGAATAAGCGAACAGCATAAATAGAGAGTACTTACCGTGAGCGTAATTGCGTTAATTTTGTAGGCGGTCGGGGCGGTTATTTTTGGTATTAAAGTGCTTATAACCCCTACTAAAAGTGGTAACGTGTAGAGGGGATCAATAATAAACATATTTGAAACCGCAAACGGATGCTCTGCAAGTGGCCACATTAATTGCGTACCGTACACAGTGAGTGCATCCAATAGTGCATGGGTTGATAAACATAAAAACACTAACCAAAACCAACGCGTTTTATACGCTTGCATGCCAGTGTGTATTTTTAAAATTAGCCAAACAATTAAGGGGCTAATTAACAAGTGCACAAATAAAGAATGGCTAAAACCGCGATGATAGGTAAATGCCTCTACGCTGCCGCCATAGGGTAAAAATACATCTAGATCGGGTAAAGTGCCTAAAATAGCGCCCCACGCTACGGCTTTTCTACCTACTTTATTACCCAGTACCGTGTAGCCTACGGCGCTACCTAGTGCGACTTGTGTTAAAGAATCCATACTACCTCATCTAAATAATGCAACTGCAGTGTTTATACTCAGCTTAATCTTAAAACCGTCAATAATGTAAATTATTTCATTAAGTTGCTCTTTAAACCCAGTTTAAAAGCGATTTATAAACTTAGTCGCGGTTGTATAAAATCTAAAAATGCAACGATACGGGAAGAAACCGCCTCATTTTTGTAATAAACGCCATAAATAGACTCTCGGCTATTTGGGCTACTCACGCTGTGGGGTAAAACTTCTATTAATCGTTTTTTGGCTAAATCTTCTGCAATCATAAATTGTGAGAGAAGTGCTATGCCTTGATCAGCAATACATAAATGCCTAATGGTTTCGCCGCTGCTAGCCCTTAAATCAAAGTGCAGCGATTGCTCATGCTTCAAGGGCCATTGATTAAGAGTATTGGGCTCACTGAAACCAATTAGGTTATGGTTTTTAAGATCTGAAACTTGCTGTAACGGTGGCGCATTTTTTAAATAATCAGCGCTTGCGACCAATTTTAATTTACTTTGGCCTAATTTACGCGCGTGTAGGTTTGAATCTTTTAAGTCTCCAATGCGAATAGCTAAATCTGTTTTGCGCTCAAGTAAATCAATAATATTGTCGTGGGAGGTAATATCGAGCGTGATTTGCGGGTATTGCTCTTTAAACTCATTAACTAGTGGCGCTAGTTGATGCAAAACAAAAGGGCTTGCTGCATCTATACGTAAGTGCCCGCTAGGTGCTTGCTTTAGTAGCTTTATTGTTTCTTCCCCTAAGAGCAGCGTGTTTAAAGCCTTTCGCGCATATTCTATGTATATATGTCCTTCCTCGGTCAGTTCTAAACGCCGAGTTGTTCTGTTTAATAATGTGCAGTTTAGCCTGTTTTCAAGGCGAGATAGCGCTCTTGAAACCTTAGCTACATTTAAATCAAGTAAACTAGCCGCACCGGAAAAACTGCCACAATCCACAATGGTAATAAACATTTCTAGATCTTCAGTTTTAGCTTGAACAGGCATAAATTCACTCATTTATATTTGCAAAATAAACAAAAGTATTTTGCCATTTATGCTATTTATTGCAAAGGGGTTTTTACACACACTATGCATCTATTTAAAAAATGAGGATGTATTTATGCCATTGGCTTTATGGGCGCTTACCTTAAGCGCATTTGCAATTGGAACAACCGAGTTTGTTATAGTGGGTTTAGTGCCAACTATTGCAAACGATTTAGGCGTGAGCTTACCATCAGCAGGCTTACTAGTGAGCTTATATGCAGTTGGTGTAGCTATTGGCGCACCGGTACTCACTGCATTAACGGGGCGCTGGAACCGAAAAGTGGTACTTATAAGCCTTATGGGCTTATTTGTTATGGGTAATTTATTAGCTTGGCAAGCGCCGAGTTACGAAACACTAATACTGGCGCGCATACTAACTGGCTTAGCTCACGGTGTATTTTTCTCTATTGGCTCAATGATAGCAACAAGCTTGGTAAGTAAAGACAAAGAGGCGAGCGCTATCGCAATTATGTTTACCGGCCTTACGGTAGCGCTTGTAACGGGTGTGCCATTAGGAACATGGATTGGCCAGCACTTTGGCTGGCGTGCAACTTTTTTAGTGGTTTCGGCATTAGGTTTAATTGCGCTAATTGGCAGCGCTATTTTAGTACCAAAAAACTTAAAGCAGTCTATTCCGGCGACGTTTAAAGAGCAGCTACAGGTTATTGTTAAGCCGCGCTTATTGCTCGTTTATTTAATGACTATATTAGGCTACGGCGGTACGTTCACCGCGTTTACTTACTTAGCGCCTATATTAGAGCAGCAAACTGGCTTTGCACCATCCGCTATTGGTTTAATAATGCTGGTTTATGGTGTGTCGGTGGCTGTTGGTAATATATGGGGCGGAAAATTAGCCGACAAGCGAGGCCCAATTAGCGCACTGAGTATTATATTTAGCGCGTTAACAATTATTTTATTGGCTTTCACCTTTACTATGGAATCAAAAGTAGCCGCGGTGCTGACTATTTTAATATGGGGGGCATTTGCATTTGGTAATGTACCAGGTTTGCAGCTTTATGTAGTAAAACAGGCAAAAAAGCACACTCCTAATGCGGTAGATGTCGCATCGGGCTTAAACATCGCGGCGTTTAATATTGGAATAGCCTTAGGCTCTGTTACAGGGGGGCTTGTAGTCGAGCATATGGAACTAAAAGATACCGCATGGATTGGGGCCGTTGTTTCATTACTGGCTTTAATAGTCACTCGATACAGTGGCAGGCTAGATAAACATAATGTTCAGGCTAAATAAAGCCGAACTCATATAGGTTAGTCTTGAAATAAAAATGAATGGCCTCAGTATTCGCATGAGGTCAAAATTTTAAATCAAAAAAGTAATCGGTGTATTTAGTAAACGCGACGTTTGAATTTTAAACCAATTATTTAACAAGGATAAAGCTATGACACAACGTGTAATTGAAATGCCAGACTTAGGTATGGGTACTTTTCGTTTAGAAGGTAAAACTGCTTATGAATCTGTAAAAATGGCGTTAGAAGTAGGATTTCGTCATATTGATACCGCGCAAATTTATGGTAACGAAGAGCAAGTTGGCCAAGCTATTAAAGACAGTAATATCCCCAGAGATGAATTATTTATTACCACCAAAGTATGGAACAATAAACTCAATAAAAACGACTTTATCGCAAGTGTAGAAAAGTCATTAGAAAAGCTGCAAGTTGACTCGGTTGATTTATTGCTAGTTCACTGGCCTGCACCATCAAACAATGAGCCTATGAGCGAATACCTGACTGAGCTACTAAAAGCTAAAAAGTTAGGGTTAACTAAACATATTGGCGTATCAAACTTCACTATTGCGAACTTAAAAGAAGCGATGCAAACGTTAGACTCGCGTGAAATATTTACTAACCAAGTAGAAGTGCATCCTTATTTAACCAACACCAAACTGCGCGCCTTTTGTGCTCAGCATGACATACATGTAACAGCCTATATGCCGTTTGTGGTTGGTAAAGTGTTGAACGATCAAACCATTATAGATATTGCCAATAAACACGATGCAACGCCAGCGCAAGTGGTTATTGCATGGGAAAATGCGAACGGCATGACCACCATTCCATCATCGACCAAGCGTAAAAACTTAGAAGATAACTTTAACGACAAAGTTAAACTTGATGATGAAGACATAGCGCGTATAGATGGCCTTGATTGCAACGACCGCCAAGCAACGCCCGACTTTGCACCGCAGTGGGATCAATAACCAAAGAGCTAAAGCTAAAACAGGTGCAGTAAAGCTGCACCTTTATTTTTTAAACAAGGAACACCCATGTTAACGGTAATTGCCACACTATCGAGTGAAAATAGCGATGCAGATCGCCTTTTAACCGAGCTCGAAAACTTACAACAGACCTCGCGCCAAGAAGTAGGCTGCTTGCGTTACGAGCTATCAGTTAAAAACGATGCTGAGCAAACCATCTATTTAGTGAGTGAGCAATGGGCGTCTACTGAGCATTTTGAAGCCCATAAAAACGCACCACACTTTAAAGCCTTTGGTGATGCAGTAGGTACATTTATTACCTCTACCAATATTGATGTGTATAAAACCATTGGTTAACAGCACAAAGCTAATAGCAAAGCAGGAGCTGTAACTTTATTTAATCGATAAGTCGTATTTTAAAATAAGGGCATCAATATAGCGGCTACGTAATGTGAGTTGCTTTTCGTGATCGGCGCCATGGCTGAGGGCTTTATTTAAAAGCTTCATGGCGGGGTGAATGCGGGTGCGCTCGTCCTTATCTAAACTAGCTTTACTGCGCAGTTCGGTTATATCGTCCACTAATAATCTGCCAATATCCACAGCCACAATTTCATCAATTAAGCCATTTTGGGTGAGCACCCCATATTTGCTGCATAAAAACTGTTGCCACACTTGCTGTAAATGTTCTTCTATTTCACAGCCAAACAATTCTTCGTTAAATATAAAGCCTTGCTGTGCAAGCTTAGCTAAGCATTGGGTATAGTACTGAGCAAACAAATTAAACGCCTGATTAGATGACTCAATTTTTTGCTTTATAACTCCTTGACCCCAGTTTACGCAGCCACGGGGATAGTAATCGTCGTATTCTTCACATTCATACAAGCCTGAATAAGAGCTGCAACTCATCTGGTTTTTAATGCAATAACTGGGTTTAGGGAAAATGCTTTGCGCTTGCCAATCTTCAAGAGTTTCAGTGTCTATGTTGAGTGCTTGGCATAACTCATCAGTGTGATAAAAGTGAGTGCTTAAATAGTCAGATAAACGCATAGTGGCTCGCTTAATAGTAAAAAACAAAATACTGTTTATTTATACAGTTGTTTATTTTGTATCATCAAACTCAATAACACAAGCCATTTTATAATTAAATACTGGCTATCACTGCAAATAGCGCGGTAAATATGGTACAAATAGGCCAAGTATTAATAACAATGATTTTTTTATGCGCACCCTAGAACAAATTAAACAAGCAAGCCTTATTACTGCAATTAAAACACCTTACTTAGCCAATGGTGAGATCGATCTTGCAAAGTATGATGAACTCGTTGAAATACAAATTGCAGCGGGTGTTGACGGCATAGTTGTTGGTGGCACCACCGGTGAAGGCCAGTTAATGAACTGGGAAGAGCACTTAATGCTAATTGCGCACAGTGCCAATAAATTTGGTGATAAATTACTGATTGTAGGTAACACCGGCAGTAATAATACGCGCGAAGCAATTAAAGCAACTAAATATGGTTTTGCCAGCGGCATGCATGCCTCATTGCAAATTAATCCTTACTACGGGCGCACATCTATTGCGGGTGTTAAAGAGCACTTTAAACGTGTGCTTGATATTGGTCCGGCGTTTATTTACAACGTAGCAGGGCGCACAGGCCAAGACCTCACCCCTGATATTATTAAACCACTGGCACAGCATGAGCACTTCATTGGTGTTAAAGAATGTGGTGGCAATGAGCGTATAGCACACTATGAACAACAAGGCATTGCGTGTTGGTCTGGGAATGATGACGAAGCACACGATGCACGCCACACCCATAAAGCACATGGTGTTATTTCAGTTACCTCTAACCTGATCCCAGGGTTGTTTCGTCAATTAATGGATAGCAAAAATGATGCGCTTAATAATTCATTACAACCATTAATGAACTGGCTGTTTTGCGAGCCAAACCCAATTGCCATTAACACCGCGATGATCATGACCGGCGCGGTTAACCCAGTGTTTAGAATGCCTTACGTGCCGCTTAGCGATGAGCAACAGCAACAAGGTGAAACGCTAATTAATCAGCTTAATGAGCAAGATTTTGTCGGTAGCCGAGCGCAGTGTGTTGATATTAGTAAAGTTTTGATTTTATCTTAAATTCTTTATTAGACACGTTTTTAAAGCAGCCTACTGTAAACTCAGAGGCTGCTTTTTATATCACTGCCAATAGTAGTTGAGTTTAAGCTGCCACATAGCTGAATTAGCATGAGTGACCGCTAATCGAATATCAATATCTTGGCTAATAGGCACTGCCAGTTCTAGTTTGGTTTGCGCTGGGTTTTTAGCATTTAAGAATGACTTTTCATAGGATGCTCTGAGCTTATATCCCACCTATCTCACTTTGGCTATTTTTTACTAAAATACTTAGCACACTAAAAAAGGCCAGTTCCAGATTCAATAGGAATATTTGACATATTGAACTGCTTAACAACATTATTTTCATCAAATAACATTACTAGCTCACTACGTGTGCCTTCTGATTTTGTACTAGCTAAACCATAGGCAAGTAAGATAGAGCCAACTGTTTCAACCGTAAATGCTGAAGTATTATCATAACGATACTTCCATATTGATAGTCCACCATCTGTATAGCTCGTCTTATACGGGCTTCCAAATTCTATACGTATTTCTTGCTGAGTTGTTTTACCTTTTATTATTTTTGCACTGGCATCTACTTCTGTTAAATCTTCCATTGACGGGTTACCGCTATTTGCACAACCACTTACCGTAATGATTGAACAAAGGATTAAACCCCAAGCGAGTATTTTTTCACTATATAACTCAATTTATTTAAATTTCTAGTCAAAAACTAACATAGGCATACCTATCCAAATTGTAAATCAAAATTTTAATCCTTAATCAAGTACAAAAGTCTTCTATTGATTAACTTTATTTAGAATAGCCATTGTAGGAAATAGCTAACTACCCTGCATTTTATAAATTAGTGGTTTCTGGTGTTTAAAACTAACTGTTTAAGCGAATTTGCTGTATAATTTGCGACCCTTGATAATGTGGCCGCAGGTTATACAGCAATGAATTTTAAATCTTTTAGTTTTGCCCCTGAACTTATTCAGGCGTTAGACGAACTTAATTACCACACCCTTACGCCCATTCAGCGCGCAGCTATTCCGGCTGTTCGTAAAGGTAAAGACGTTTTAGCAAGTGCTCAAACCGGTACAGGTAAAACCGCTGCCTTTGCACTCCCTATTATTCAAAAATTATTTGAGTCAGATTGCAGTACTACGAATGCGCCAAGCGCCTTAGTCCTTGCGCCTACGCGTGAGCTTGCAGAGCAAATAGCGAATAACTTTAAAGACTTTGCTAAGTACACTTCGCTAAAAGTAGTGAGTTTATTTGGTGGTGTTAATACCGCAGGACAAGAAATTGCACTCAAAGAAGGTGTGGATATTGTAGTAGCAACACCAGGGCGTTTACTTGATCATATTCGTTTAGGTAACTTAAGCCTTGCCCAAGTAAAACATTTAGTACTTGATGAAGCTGACCGTATGCTCGATATGGGCTTTATTAATGACATGCAAAGCGTGATAAAAAGCTGTGCTGATGAGCGTCAAATCTTATTGTTTTCAGCAACTTTCCCAGCAGCAATTAAACAATTTGCCTCTAAAGTGCTAAAGCAACCTGAAATTGTCCGTGTTGATCAAACTAACAGCACCGCAAGCACAGTACAACACGTGGTTTACCCGGTAGAAGAGCGCCGTAAGCAAGAGTTGCTTTCTGAGCTGATTGGTAAGAAAAACTGGCAGCAAGTGCTGGTGTTTGTAAACATGAAAGAAACCGCAGATGAGCTAGTCACTGAACTTAACCTAGACGGTATCCCAGCTGCAGTGTGTCATGGTGATAAATCGCAGGGTAACCGTCGTCGTGCGTTACGTGAATTCAAAGAAGGCAAAGTACGGGTTCTAGTTGCAACAGAAGTAGCAGCCCGTGGTATTGATATTGACGGTTTACCACGTGTTATTAATATTGATTTACCTTGGCTTGCTGAAGATTACGTACACCGTATTGGCCGTACCGGTCGTGCTGGTAACCAAGGACAAGCAATTTCGTTTGTGAGTCGCGAAGAAGAAAACATGTTGTTTGAAATTGAAACCTTAATTGGTCAAAAAATTAAACGTGTTTACTTAGAAGGTTACGAAGTAAGTAATCGTGAAGTACTGATTGATAAAATTGGTAAAAAGCCAGCGCATTTACGCCGCACCCGTGCTAATAAGCCATCAGGCCAAGCTACCGGTGAAGCGAGAGCGAAAAACCGTTCGCGAATTTCTAATGTACGTAAAAGCTTAAAAGGCGAAAAGCTATCACTTAAAAAGTAAGATAGCTAAGCCATTAAAAAACCTGAGTTTACTCAGGTTTTTTTATGCCTAATACATTATCGATAATAGCAGCGTACTTATACGCAGCCGCTTCATCGTTCTGATTAGCTATAACTGATAAACCAACCGGTAAGTGGCTTACTTTACCAACCGGTAAAGTAATATGGGTCGTCCCTGCAATAGCAGGCAATGAACTACTACTGCCTTTAAAGTTATCACCGTTAATTAAATCGGTTTTCCACGCGGGCGAAACGGTGGGGGCAATTACAATATCGAGCTTATTATTGCGGTATAAATTGCTAATAGCGCGGTTTGCTAGTGCGCGATATCGCGCTTTGGTGCTTTTGTATCGTTGTATTTCACTCAAATCAACCGCGTTAGCTTGTTGTAAAATATCTTGCTCAAAGTAGGGCATTTCCTGCTGTTTATTTGCGCTATTAAATGCGATTAACTCATCTAAACTTTTTACGGTTACCTGCGTTGGTGTTTTGCTTAAGTAGTGGTTAATTTCGGCTTTAAAGTCGTAAAGTAGGATGGCGTATTCATCAACGTAAAGCGTGCTTAAGTCATCTTTTACTGCAACATTGACAACGGTATGACCTGCGTCTTTTAATGTTTGTAACTGCTTAGCGTAAAGCTTTTGTGTTGCCACAGTAAACTTACTGGCAGGTAACGCGCCTATCCTCAGTGATGGCTTAGGCGCTATACTATCAAGCTTTCTATTTACGTTGAGTGTCGATACATCGTCTGAGTCTTCACCTTGAATGACTGATAATACCGCGAGTGCATCTTTTAAAGAATGCGCCATTGGACCTACCGAATCTTGGCTACTAGAAAGGGGGATCACGCCTGCGCGTGAAACTTGCCCCATACTGGGTTTAATGGCGTACACCCCATTAACCGAAGCAGGGCAGGTAATCGAACCGTCGGTTTCGGTGCCCAGCGCAATAGGTGCAAAATTTAAAGCAACCGCCACAGCAGAGCCCGAACTTGAGCCACACGGATTACGAGTTACATCATGGGCGTTATGGGTTTGCCCACCTATTGCACTCCAACCAGATGATGAATACGATGAGCGAAAATTAGCCCATTCACTTAAGTTCGCTTTGCCTAAAATAATAGCGCCTGCTTGGCGTAATTGTTTAACCACAAAGGCATCTTTATCGGTAACGTTATTTTTAAGTGCCAGTGAACCTGCTGTGGTGGGTAATGTACCTGTTGTTTCAATGTTATCTTTTAGTAATACCGCAATACCATGTAAAGGGCCTGCCCATTTTCTGGCTTTAAACAGCGCATCGAGTTGTTTGGCTTGTTCAATTGCAGTGGGCTCAATACTAATTACCGCATTATATTTAGGGTTAAGAGTGTTTATTCTGTCGATATAAGTGCGGGTAAGCTGCTCAGCGGTGGTGGTATTATTTTTATAGGCACTGTGAATGTCACTAATGGTTTTAAGCTCTGTATTGTTAGTCGCTGCGTGTAAGTTAGTTATTGTGCAAACACATAAGATTAAAAGTAGCCGTTTTATACTCATTGTTATTATCTATTTTATGGAAACACAGGACATTTTTAGCACAAAAAAACCTCACAACGTGAGGTTTTTCGATAAAGGTCGATTAAATCGAGTTAGGCGTTTTCTAGCATCGATAACGCAACCGCCTCTGCGGCTTTAATGCCATCAATACCCGCTGATAAAATACCGCCTGCATAACCTGCGCCTTCACCTGCAGGGTAAAGCCCTTTGGTATTAATGCTTTGGAAAGTTTTATCGCGCTTGATACTAATAGGTGATGAAGTACGCGTTTCTACACCCGTTAGTAAGCCACCATTGGTTGAAAAGCCACGAATTTGTTTATTAAAGGCAGGAATTGCTTCACGCAAGGCTTCAATCGCAAAAGGAGGTAATACGTTGCTTAAATCAGTCAGTTTTATGCCTGGTGTATACGAAGGCTGTACATCGCCTAAATTAGCCGATGATTTACCTTTTAAAAAGTCACCAATCAGCTGTGCAGGGGCATCGTAGTTTTTACCACCAAGTTCATAGGCTTGCTCTTCTAGCTTACGCTGTAAATCAATGCCGGCTAGGGGATGCCCAGGGAAGTCTTTTTCTGGCGAAATACCCACTACAATAGCGCTGTTAGCATTACGTTCACTACGTGAATATTGGCTCATGCCATTGGTGACGACTCGGCCTTCTTCAGATGTAGCGGCTACTACTGTGCCGCCAGGGCACATACAAAAGCTATATACAGTACGGCCGTTATTACAATGGTGTACTAATTTGTAATCTGCAGAGCCTAAAATAGGGTTACCCGCATTATCACCAAAGCGGCATTCATCAATCATTGATTGCTTATGTTCTATTCTAAAGCCCACTGAAAAGGGTTTAGCTTCAACATAAATGCCTTTATCG
Organism: Pseudoalteromonas sp. S4741; assembly: GCF_005886135.1. Taxonomy (NCBI): domain Bacteria; kingdom Pseudomonadati; phylum Pseudomonadota; class Gammaproteobacteria; order Alteromonadales; family Pseudoalteromonadaceae; genus Pseudoalteromonas; species Pseudoalteromonas sp. S4741. Next base: position 19,369 of record NZ_PNCN01000054.1, read on the forward strand.
TGGATCATTTTAAACGTATCGCGGGCACTGTGGCCAACCGCTAATATCACATGGCGAGTTTCGAGCTGTTCACCATTAGAAAGCGTAAGCCCAGTCACTTGGCCGTTGTCTAAATGAATATCGTCAACGCGCGTGCTAAAACGAATCTCACCACCAAGTTCAATAATACGTGCACGCATTTTTTCAATCATGGTTACCAGTTTAAAGGTACCAATATGCGGCTTACTCACGTATAAAATTTCTTCAGGAGCACCAGCCTCTACAAACTCAGTAATGACTTTACGACCATAATGTTTAGGATCTTTTACTTGGCTGTAGAGCTTACCGTCTGAGAACGTGCCTGCACCACCTTCACCAAACTGTACGTTTGATTCTGTATTAAGTGCCTTTTTACGCCAAAAGCCAAAGGTGTCTTTGGTGCGTTCACGTACCTCTTTACCGCGCTCTAAAATAATTGGTTTAAAGCCCATTTGTGCCAGCACTAAACCGGCAAATAAACCACATGGGCCAAAGCCAATTACTACAGGGCGCTCTTTAATGCTGCTATTAGCGTGTGCTACAAATTTGTAGTTGGTGTCAGGGGAGACTTTAACGTGTTGGTCTTTTTCAAACGAGGTTAACAGGTGTGCTTCGTTGTCTACCTCAACATCAAGCGTGTAAATCAGTAAAATGGCGCTTTTTTTACGTGCATCGTAACCGCGTTTAAACACATTGTAGCTGTGTAGCTGCTCTGGGCTTATATTTAATTTATTGATGATGGCTTGGCCAATAGCATTTTCGTCATGGTCAAGCGGCAGCTTTATTTCGGTTAAACGTATCATTAATATCTCTTTTGGTGTCATAGCGGAAAGTAAATTCCGCTCACAATAAGGGGTGTGCACAAAGCGCTGATTTATAAGCGCCATATGTTACGTTAAATTGCCCACTTTTGGCACTTATTTATTGTGTTTTGGTAAGGGTTGGGTATGATCCGCAGCTGTTATTGTGAAACATTAGGTATTAAACCATTATGGCGTTTGTAGTCACCGAAAACTGTATAAAATGTAAGTATACTGATTGCGTATCAGTATGCCCTGCAGATGCATTTTTTGAAGGTCCTAATTTTTTGGCTATTAGCCCTATTGACTGTATTGACTGTGGTTTATGCGTACCTGAGTGTGCCGCTGATGCTATTTTTCAAGAAGATGAATTACCTGAATCGCAAAAAGAGTTTACCCAATTAAATGCGGAGCTAGCAGAAATATGGCCACGCATCACCCAAGTTAAACCCGCCCCGGAAGATGCCGATAGCTGGAATGGTGTGGCTAATAAATTAAAACTTCTCGACACATAATCATTCTACTTCGTTGTGTCAGTTTGACATAATAAGCGGATTTAATAATTTAGCACCGAGTAAAAACCTGCAATTAACGCCAACATTAACCGCACTGAGAAACGATCAAAAAACACAAGTACCTGGTGCGTGGGATAATGGCGATGTAGACACTGAATTAGGGCTTGATCTTCGTTGGGGTATTACTAAAGATGCCGTAATTAATGCCACCATAAACCCTGACTTTTCTCAGGTAGAAACCGATTCGTTAGAACTGGATGTAAACACCACATATTCTATTTATTACGCAGAAAAACGCCCGTTTTTCTTAGATGGCGCATCTTACTTTAAAAGTAACTTATTTGAACTGCTTTATACCCGTACCATAGCTGAGCCTACTATTGGCGCCAAGCTCACCGGTAAAACCGACAGCCACAGTTATGCGCTAATGTTTGCAGATGACGACAACAGTAATATTTTATTGCCAACTAACCAAGGCTCGGGCTTTGCCAACTTAAATGATAAAACCAAAGCGGCGGTGGCGCGATACCAATATGATATTGGCCAACAAAGTACTATTGGTGTCACTTCTACACATAGAGAAAGTAGTGACTACCATAATACGGTGCTATCGGTTGATGGCAGCTATGGTTTAATCAGTCAGATACGCTTAATTATCAAATCGCGAATGCTGATACCAACAACTTGCCGCTTTTAGACCTACAAAAGATCTAAGATTATGGTTATACGCCGAATACGCAAGCCGTATAGATTACACTAATGAGCAGTTAGGCGATGTTTTAACTACACAACCGCAGGCTGTTTGGGATATTAATAATCATTGGCAGGTGGATGTTAGGCATAATTATAGTCATTTAGATGATTACCAAGGGCGACGTGTTTTTACCGCAAACCTTATTGATTTTAGGCTTTATTATAAGTTTAGCATGCGCGCTATGCTTAACCTGATTTTACAGTTTGAAGATATAGACAGAAATGAAGATGCTTACTTTTATCAGGTTAGTGAAATCAACAAAGATTATGAAAGTCAGCTGGTTTACTCATACAAAATTAACGCACAAACGTTATTTTATTTAGGTTATTCAGATAAAGGTTATCAGGGTGACTCGTTAAAAAGCATTGAGCGTGACCAACGTACTTTCTGTACTAAAGTCAGTTATGCGTGGCAGTTATAAGGTTATAAACATTATGAAAGCAAGGTTTTGCTAGGCAATAAAAAACACGCTACTGGGTAGCGTGTTTTTTGTTTTACTAAATGGTAAACCTAGTTATTACAAGTCAAAAGTACGTGAGATAGCAAGTACAATTCGCTCATCGGCGTAATCGTAGTCCAAGCTGGTATTCTCAGCTGCTACTTCAATACCAAACCCTTCATAGCTTGTTTGGTACGCTAAGCGGTAGTGATAATACGATTTGTCGCCCTTAGCTTCATCCCATTGGAACTTATTGCCATCGAGTGAGTTTGAAATATCAAAGCTGGCACGAATCGCATGATTTGGCGCAAGCTCGAAAGTGTGCGCAATCATCGAAATCACATGGCCAGTATCGTAGCCAAAGTAATCCCAGCTGTACCAAAAGTTAAGCTCTGTTTGGCCGTAGTCACTGGCGTAACCAAATTTAGTATACGCTTCTGCATAGTTACCATCGCTGTTATTACCTTGGTAAGTGTAATAAGCAATACCGTAATCAAGGCTTACTTGTTCGTTTAACTGAATGTATCGGCCTACGTATGCATCTAGTTCAAAGTCGGTGTCATCACCAAAATCTACGTTTGATGCCCATACACCGGCATAAACACCGTTATCATACGCGTAGTCAAGGCTTGCTTGTAGCGCAGGATCGTTATCTGTTTGAGTTACACCATTAAAGGTGTAATCAGATGCAGCCGTAATCGTTGTTGACCAGTTAGCCGCTGCTGTTGTTGATAAAACAGTTAATGGTAAAGCGATAAAAAGGTGTTTTAATTTATTGTTCATGTGATTTCCTAGCTGATTGTTTCTATTTTTGTGTAATCAATTTTATTCGCTTTAGGCGATCCTTCGATATTGCTGACTGTTTTAAGTTTGCTGTAGGCAATAAAACCAATACAAATAAAGAATAACCCTATAACTAAAGCACCAACCCATTGAATTTGTAAAAACTCAAGCTTAAATAGCAATGTTAGTAGCGACAAAGCGACAACGTTCATGGCAATGTACTTAAATTTACCAAGGCGTTTTACAGTTAAGTTTAAATTATCTGTGTATAAACGGATCAGTGAATCGAGCGAGTTGATAACAAACACGATACCTACAAACACCATGGCAAAGTTTTTAATACCTGAAGTTGGAATGCCGGCTTCGTGATAGTGATATAACACACTAAACCAGATAGCGATTGGAATTGACGGGAAAATTAACATAGCGCCCAGTACTTGGTATGTTTTTAGACCGCCCACAAAACGCGATGTAAATTGACCAATCATAATACTCCACGCAAACCACCAAAATAAGTAAAACTCATGGTAATCATTCAGTGGTAATACAAACTCATTGATGTTGGCAAAGTAATTACCAATTAATCCGATGTTTTTAGTAAATGCAGAGAGTTCACTGTCGCCAAATAAGAAGGCATCAGCCCACATAAAGCCAATTAGGGCTATAAACAACCAAGTAGTTGCAATACTTAAAAAGCGTACATATTTAATATCGGTACTTGAATACACCGCAAAGCAAATAGCGGCAAGCACGATTAAGTAAAACGCAGGAATAACATTTGAGCCATCACCGAGTTCAGGTAAATACCACGGCAAGTTACTCAGTAATAAGTAAGCGGTAAACGCACAGGTACCAATAATAACGACATTATTTATAAACTTAACCCATGGAATTTCAAAAAATTTCACTTTGGGTTCTATTACACAGAAATAAAAGCACGTAAGAAAATAAAATCCCCAAATTAAAAATCCCCAATAACCAAACTCAATAGAGAGTGGGTTGGCAAATGCATATTCTGGGCTTGCTTTTATGTCTGCATAACCGGCAAATTCGGTTAAAGGAAACATAATAAGGCCAACGTCTAGGCCTGAGGTAAACAGGATTGCTATAAAAGTGAATGTTCTCACTGGTGTGACGCCTACTACACGTACATTACCCCATTTTATTAAAATAGTAACAATGGCAAGTAAGGTGAAAATAATGCCTGCATTAAGCCAAATAGTCATTATCGCCCTCCCAGAATGAATAAAAATAACACATATATACTCCGTTTTTTATTGTGCTTGCATTAACACAGGCATAACCTATTTATGCTTGTGAGCCACTGCAAGGCGCATAAAGGCACTCCTTAAAGCATTTTGCTTAAAAGAGTGGCCTTTATGGCAGGCTAAATTAAAGGGTTTTATTTCGTTGTGAAGTTTGCCAATCAGTGGCATTCACAACATCAACTCCTGTATGAGCTAAAGGCTTATTACCTAAAATAATATCAGCGGCTTTTTCGGCCACCATAATGGTAGGCGCATTTAAATTACCATTAGGTATGGTTGGAAAAATCGACGAGTCAACTACACGCAAGCTTTGCATGCCATGGACTTGGGTATTTGAGTTAACTACAGCCATGTCGTCTTCACCCATTTTACAAGAGCAAGAAGGGTGGTAAGCACTTTCCACTGCTTTGCGCACAAAGGCATCAATTTGCTCATCCGTTTGAACTTGTTGCCCTGGTTGAATTTCTTCACCACGAAAGTCGTCAAAGGCAGGTTGTTCAATAATTTCACGCGTTAAACGTACGCACGCCCTAAAGCCTTCAATGTCGTCTTGGTGCTCAAGATAATTAAACACAATCTTTGGTGGCTGCGTCGGATCCGCTGAGGCAATGGTGACGCTACCACGACTTTTAGGTTTGTTATGACCTACATGCACTTGAAAACCATGCCCTGCAAATGCACTGCGTCCATCATAACGCATTGCTGCGGGTAAAAAGTGATACTGAATATCAGGCCATTCAACACCAGGTTTTGAGCGAATAAAGGCACATGATTCAAAGTGATTAGTTGAGCCTAAACCTTTACGGGTAAGCAGCCATTTTGCACCAATTAAACCTTTAGAAAACAAGCCTAATTTACCGTTTAAGGTAATGGGTTGTTTACACTTATATTGAAAGTAAAACTCTAAATGGTCTTGCAAGTTTTGACCAACACCTTGTAGGTGATGTTTTACTTCAACACCTGCTTTTTCAAGTATTTGTGTATCACCAATACCGGACAGTTGTAACAGGTGAGGAGAACCGATAGAGCCCGCACTTAAAATAACCTCTTTACTTGCTGTGGCTGTTTTAACTGTGCCATTGAGCTTGTATTCAACACCGGTTGCTTTTTTACCGTCTAAAATAACGCGCTGCGCAAGTGCATCGGTTACAATTGTTAGGTTACTGCGATGTTTAATCGGATCTAAATATTCACGAGAGGCTGAGCTGCGCACACCGTTTTTAACGGTCATGTGCATAGGGCCAAAGCCTTCTTGTTGAGCACTATTATAATCAGCTGTAGTGGCATAACCCGCTTGAGCACCAGCATCAATAAAGGCGCTATACAAAGGGTTTTCCATGTTATTACCGTTATTAACGCCAAGGGGGCCTTTTCCACCACGATGGCTGTTTTCACCTAGGTAAAAACTTTCTGCTTTTTTAAAATACGGTAAACAGGCTTGATAATTCCAGCCATTAGCGCCATGTTGCTGCCATTCATCAAAATCTTTTGCATGACCACGTACATACACCATGCCATTAATAGATGATGAGCCGCCAAGCACTTTACCGCGTGGGCAGTGCATTTCACGGTTATCTAAGTACTTTTCTGGCTGCGTATGAAATTGCCACGCATACTTATCGGTATTCATTGGAATCGACAGAGCAGTGGGCATTTTAATAAAGATGCTTTTATCGCTGCCGCCGGTTTCAAGTAACAATACCTTGTTACTTGAATCTTCAGACAGGCGATTTGCTAACACACAGCCTGCCGACCCTGCGCCTACAATAATATAATCAAAAGAGTGGTTCATAATGATTCCTTAAAATGGGCTTTCTATGTCAGCCATACCAACATAAACAGACTTAGTTTGCGTGTAATGATCAAGCGTTTGTATGCCGTTTTCGCGGCCGATACCTGATTGTTTATAGCCACCTACAGGCATTTCTGCCGGCGAGTTACCGTAAGCATTGATCCAACAAATCCCCGCTTGTAGCTGATGAATAACGCGATGAGCACGTTTAATATCGCTAGTGAAAACGCCTGCAGCTAAACCTAAGTGAGTGCCGTTAGCACGTGCAATAACATCATCTTCGTCATCAAACACTAAAACGCTCATTACTGGGCCAAAAATTTCTTCTTTGACGATGGTCATTTCATCGTTGCAATCAACAAATACGGTTGGCGCTACAAAATAACCATTTGGCGCTGATGCTGGTGAAAGCGTTGAGCCACCGGTTAATAGCGTTGCCCCTTCTTCAATGCCTTTGTTGATGTAGCTCAGCACTAAATCTTGATGCTTTTTAGAAATAAGCGCGCCAAAGTTAGTGTTTAAATCTTGTGGATCGCCGGCAATAATATTGTTTTCGGTGCGTGTTTTAAGCTCATCAATAAACTGCTGGTACACATTTTTGTGAACATAGATACGAGTGCAATTAGTACAAATTTCACCTTGGGTATAAAAGTTCCCTAACATTGCCGCGCTTACTGCTTGCTCTATATTGGCATCGTCAAATACTAATAATGGCGATTTACCACCTAGTTCCATAGTCACATCTTTTAATGTACCTGCAGCACTGGCGACGACTTTTTTACCGGTACCTACTTCACCAGTAAATGATACTTTTTCAATATCTTGGTGTGCAGTAAGCCATTGGCCTACCTCACTCGCGCCTTGAACTACATTGAATACGCCAGCGGGTACACCTGCTTCAATAAACACCTCGGCTAATTTAATTGCGCCAAGCGGGGTTTCTTCTGAAGGTTTAAAAATAAATGCATTACCCGCTGCAAGGGCAGGGCCAGACTTCCAACATGCAATTTGTAATGGGTAGTTCCATGCACCAATACCAGCACAAATACCTAAAGGCTCTTTGCGTGTGTAGTAAAAGTCATCGCCAACCATTTGTTGTTGACCAACTTGCGCAGGGGCAAGGCCTGCAAAATATTCAATTACATCTGCACCTGTTTCAACATCTACGCAGTTAGCTTCTTGCATTGGTTTACCGGTATCGAGCACTTCAACTAGTGCAAGCTCATCATTACGCTTGCGTAAAATAGCAACGGCGTTTAATAAAATACGGCTGCGCTCAATAGGGGTCATAGCTGACCAAACTTTAAAGCCTTGTTTTGCACTTTCAATTGCTGCGTTTTGAACGTATTCATCGGCAACTTCAACGGCATAAATTACTTGGCCGGTTGCAGGGTTTACTACATCAAATGTTTCGCCGCTTTTGTTTGCAAGGAATTGACCGTTGATAAAGTTTTGATAGATAGGTGTAGTCACGTTAGGCTCCATATTGCTTGATAAGTGAATGCACGTAGTTTTTAGCCAGTGATTCACTGTGTTTAAACTGATTTTCGTCTGATTGGCTTAATACGGCTCGTAGCCATAAACCATCAATCATTGCTGCGGTTAACTCTGCCGCGAGATTTGCTTGCGCTAAAGGCATTAATTGCTTAAATGAAACGGTTAAATTGCTTTGCAAGCGTTTGCTGTTTACATTTTGTAAACGATGAAGTTCCTTGTCGTGCATTGATTGCGCCCAAAAGCTTAACCACGTCCGAGTGGTGTCTTTTCGTTGTTGTACTAGCGCAAAGTTTGATTCAACAATAAACATTAACCTTTGAGTTGGTGTGGTCTTTTCATCTACCTTGCTGATCAAATCATCTTTCAAGTTAGACAGTAAGTAACGCACAGTTGCTTCAATTAGCCCCTGTTTCCCACCAAAATAATGGCTAATTATGCCAGAGGACATCCCCGCATTTTTGCTAATACTATTAATTGTGGTTGCTTGTAACCCTTTTTGCGCAACTGACTCTATTGTTGCGTCAATTAGCTGCTGACGCCTTACAGGTTCCATTCCAACTTTAGGCATAATTTTTATTAATTGATCGTTCAATAAAGATAAGCTTAAGGTAATAGCTCTAACAATTCAAGGTTCCTGCAAATGGTGAGTGTCTGAAATGTGGATAAATATTTAATAAAATAAGTCTAAAATGAAGTTATATTAACAAGCTGGGTTTTTATAAAATATCATTTAATAACAATTTGTTACGTGTATTTTTTTGATTGAATTTTGCGGTGTAATTATTTGTTTACATTATTGGTGAAACTTTTAATGATTTATTTATTAGTGTGATAACTATTAGAGTACTAATTGTATTTTTTGTGGGCAGGTTACTTTAAAAAGTGGTAAGGCGAGTTTGTCGGAAGATCCAAGAAAAAAGATTCAGGAAGTGAAATATGAGATTAATTTACAGAAATGTTAACTTAGTGAAGAGATAAATAAAGACGCTGTTTAGGTTTCAACAACGCCTTTAAATAACAAAGGATAACGTCTTAAACGGTTGCCAATATAATCGTCAGCCATAATTTGGTCGCAAATTTCATCAATATTATCGGTCGCTTCAAATACCCAATCAAAACGTTCTATTGCAAGTAAAAATCCACGCTTTAAATGCGTTTGCGCACGGTAATAAGCAAGGTTGTTTTTGATGAGTTGCAGTTTTTCAGGCTCTGCTTTTAATTGCGCAATAACTTGATTAATAAACTGCAAATTGCGCGAACTGGTTGGTCTGTTTCTTCTATTTGTTGATCGCATCACTCTTCATTAGCTATGTTGTAAAGTTTTTTCAAAAAGTCGTCTTTGTGTTTGTCATGTTCATAATCAAGGTGATAAGTATTATGAAACCCAAAGCGAAGTAAAACACCACTACCTTGTAAATAGACGGTATAGCCATCTATGTCAGAATATGCAGTGATCCCTTGATAAAATTTACCTTCTTCTGTGACTTCTCCGCGTTGTTGAATGCGTTCGTAAACCGCTAGAATCTGTTTATTGTCGATTTCATTTTTCATTGTTTGTCCCTTTTATTTAATCACTCATACGCTATAGAAGTGAGGGTCGATCATCATAAAAACAATAGTCTAAAAAGTATGATATTGCTTTGTTATTTTTCATTTATAAATTATGCTCAAAGTTCACTTTTTGTTGAGCTTTTACCATGATAGACAAAGCGTTACTTTTGAAAACTCGTGAATTATCCGACCAACTCATTGCATTGCAAACACCCATTAGAATACTCGATGCAATAAATTGGGATAAACAAATTAAAGAGGAATTTTTTAGACAAAAATGTCAAAAAAATCCACTTATTGATCGTGCTTATTATCAACAGCGCGATTTAGGGTTTGTTCCTAGCGAGTTGCGCCAAGCATTTTCAACACTGCACCGCAATATTATTAATCAGTTGGGACAATTAAACCCAATTGCACAATATATGGGTAAAATGTGTACCGAATATAAAACGGTTCTGAGTATGCTTGAATACCGCGGTACGCCAGAGTTTCATGACTTATCAGTGGAGCTATTTGGTCATCCTAAAGATTTGTTTCATGCCGGTGAGCCATCGCTATCAGAACTGGCTAATATGCTCGAACAGCCTTTAAAAAATTTACTTGCAGCGGATATTTTGCCTGAAGATCCTAAAAATATTGATGCCAGCGACGCGGTGCGGATTTTATCTGAACAGGTCAATGCCAGCATGCCGGGAATAAACGTAGAAGTGATGCTAAGTGATGGTATTGTCAGCGATGCGGCAGCAGGTGCTAATAATATTAAGCTCAATCAAGATGTTAAGTTTTCTCAGCGCGAATTAGATATTTTAGAGGTGCACGAGGGCTGGATCCATGTAGGCACCACTCAAAATGGCTTAGCGCAACCTTATTTAACTTGCTTGAGTAAAGGCACACCAAGCTCTACGGTGACCCAAGAGGGGCTTGCAGTACTGACGGAAATTATTACTCTTAAGTCAACACCACGTCGCTTATCAAAATTAGTAAACCGTATTCAAGCGGTGACGAAAGTAATTGATGGCGCTGAGTTTATCGATATTTACCGAGATTACGTTGCTCAAGGTTTATCAAAAGACGACAGCTATACCCTTGCACAGCGCGTTTTTAGAGGCAGTACCGCAACCGGCTTACCCTTTACCAAAGATATTGCTTACATAAAAGGCTTTGTTTTAGTTTACAACTTAATTAGGGTGGCGATACAGCTTGGTCGAATTGATCAGTTGCCATTATTGCTGGTGGGTAAAATATCAATTGATGACTTTAGATTAATATCGCAATTGCATGACTTAGGTGTCATTGAAAATCCGCAATTTGTGCCGCCTCATTTTAAAGATTTAAGAGGCCTTGCTACGTGGCTCAGCTTTGGTCGATTTATTGGCGATTTGTCATTCGAACAACTAGAAAACGACTATAAGCCGTTGTTTTTATAATATTAAAGAGGAAGGGCGGCTACTTTTTTTAGCAAAAAACGCAGTTGGAATAAGCAACTGCGTTTAAGTTTACACACATAAGCCTGCATGCCCATAAGGGGGCAATTGATTGTTCTCATTTTTATTTATCGTTTTATCGATATATAAAATTGTTTTAAACCATTCATTAGGCACAAAAAAAGCCCAAAAGTGGGCTTTTTAAATTCAACACACTTTGGTTATCGTGCGTTGGTGCTTTCAAATATTTTGTCTGCAGAGGCAGCGACAAAACCGGTGTAAATTTCACCATCAGGTTTTGGATAACGAATAGCAAACTCGTAAAAACAGCTAGGAATGCGCATATCGCCATCGCTAAAGGTTACAGCGTATTCATCAGCTAATGTTGATGATTGCTCTAATAGCACCTCTGGTGAGCCTTTTACTTCACCCCCTGAGGTATTGAGTGCAAAACCTGCATCTTTAAGAGCTTGGTTTACATCATGGATGTTATCAAACTTAGCCAAAGTATTAATGTTCACGGTGAAGTGATTGGCACGATAACCCCACGCAGACATCCACGCCGCATATTCGCTCTCAGCTAATAACTTTTTGTATGTATCGGTGCTTACTTGCCAATGCGTGCCTGAATATAAAAAGTTATCGGCAGTCACTGCGCTTTCGTCAATTTGTGAAACCATATCAGTGACAATTGCTTGTAGTTCAGGCGAGCATTTTTCAACTAATAACTCAGAAATAAATACTTTAGGTTGCGTTGGATCGCTGTGCTCGTAATGCTTAGCGTAGAGTTTTTTTGCTTCAAAATGATACTCACCACACTCTTTGTAGCCAATGGCTAAAAAGTGTGCAGCTAGTTTTTCAAGGCCTACTTTTTCAATATTAAAAGTACGCAGCGCAATATGGTCGTTGATTATGTCGTCTTTTTGCGTTGAGCCTAATAGGTCATGAATTTTGTCAGCCGATGGCGTTACGCTTAGGTAGTTTTGCCACAGGTTATCAAATAATGTGTTTACATCGGTATGCATGGTAAATCCTTAAATCTGTTTAAATTGTTATTCAATTATTAAGCCCGGCGCGAGGGTTTGCGGTAAATTAACTTTTTCTGACTCTACTGAGGCCACTGGGTATGCGCAGTAATCTGCTGCATAGTATGCACTGGCTCTATGGTTGCCACTGGCACCTATACCACCAAATGGCGCTGCGCTTGATGCGCCTGTAATAGGGCGGTTCCAGTTAACAATACCGGCACGAATACGTTTTAAAAAGTGACTGTAATCATCTTCGCTATCAGCAAGTAAACCAGCAGATAAACCAAAGCTGGTGTTGTTTGCTTCTGTTATAGCGCTATTGAAATCAGTGTAACGATATACTTTTATAAGCGGGCCAAAGTGTTCTTCATCGGCAATTTCGCTTATATTAGTGACATCAATAATGCCTGGGCTTACAAACCCAGTGCCTGATTTTAACTGCTTAAGCTCAACAAGAATCTCAGCACCTTGTTTAACTAGCTCAGCTTGCGCTGCCACCATGCCTAATGCGGCTTTTTCACTGATCATGGCACCCATAAAAGGTTGTTCGTCCGCAAAGCTATCGTCTACTAAGATATTTTTGGTGGCGCTAATCAGCTTTTCTAAAATAGCATCGCCATTGGGCGACTTTTCAATAAACAAACGGCGTGCACAAGTACAGCGTTGGCCTGAGGTGATAAAACCCGATTGAATAATATCGTGCACGGCGGCGCTAACATCAGCAACATCTTTAACCACTAGCGGGTTATTACCGCCCATTTCAAGCGCTAAAATTTTACCTGGGTGGCCAGCAAATTGTTTATGTAATAAATGCCCTGTGTTTGAGCTACCAGTAAAAAATAGGCCATCTATATCTTGGTGTGAGGCCAGCGCTTTACCTGTTTCTAACTCACCTTGAACAAGGTTTATAACCCCAGCAGGTAAGCCTGCTTTTAACCATAGTTCTAAGGTAAACTGCGCTACATGAGGTGTTAATTCTGATGGTTTAAATACCACGGTATTACCGGCTAGTATGGCTGGTACAATATGGCCGTTTGGTAAATGCCCAGGGAAATTATACGGACCAAAAATAGCGACCACACCGTGAGGTTTGTGGCGAATAAAGGCTTTTGCACCAGGCATTGGGTTTTCGGTTGTACCAGTACGTTCATTGTAAGCACGGATCGAAATGGCCACTTTGCCTGTCATCGCGCCCACTTCTGTGCGTGTTTCCCATAGCGGTTTACCTGTTTCACGAGCAATAATAGTGGCTAACTCTTCGCTGTGTTCTTTTAGTTGGGCTACGAAGTTTTCTAAAATAGTAATACGTTGCTCAATTGGCATATCTGCCCATTGAACTTGCGCGGCTCTTGCCGCTTTAATGGCACTGTCAACTTGCTCTGCGTTGGCGCCATTACCTTGCCATACAATTTCACCATTACTTGGGTTAATAGAATCAAACGCTGGACCTTTGCCTACAAGCCATTGATTATTAATTAGTTGTGTGTTCATAAATAATGTTACAGGCGGAAAAATCGCGCTGCATCTCCTTGTTTTAAATGAAGTGCATCAGCTACTTCTTGGCTGATGATTAAGGTGTGCTTTGCCTGATTATAATGAGCATGTTTAGTGAATGTGGCTCTAAAGTCACTAACCCCTTGATTACAAATAGCAAGGGTGTCTGAGCTTTGCTCATTAATATGTTCAAGCTCGCCAATAGTAATAGGGCACACCTGTGAATCACGAATACTGCGAATATTACCGAGTTTTGCTTCTACAGTGGGGCCTGCGTCAAATAAATCAACATATCCGCGGTGTTCAAATCCTTCTTTTTCAAGCAGTTTAAGTGCTGGTTTGGTTTTATCATGCACATGGCCAATCACCGCTTGTGCTTTTTTGCTCAGCAAATTCACATAGATAGGGTATTTAGGCATGAGTTCGCTAATAAACACTTTATCGCCTAACCCCACTAAATGGTCGGCTTGTGGGAATTCAATGCTAAAAAAGTGTTCCTGTAACCATTGCCAAAATGGCGAGTGACCGTCTTCGTCGCTAACACCACGCATTTCAGCAATTACTGTGTCGGCAAAGCGCTCACTGTGTTGCGCCATAAATAAAAAACGTGAACGTGATAAAAAACGTCCCGTCAGGCCTTTTCTACTGTCTTCACGTAAAAATAAAGTACATATTTCTGAGCAGCCAGTGTAGTCATTACACATACTCAAAATATCTACGGTATTGTAAACGTTTAAGGTAGGTGAGTGATGAACGGTTTTACCTAGATGATAATGATACAAAGGTACAGATAACCCGACGGCCGCTTCAATGGCGGTAGTACCAATTACCTTTCCGGTTTCACTGTCTTCTAAAACAAATAGATAGCTTTCGTCGATGGGCTTATCTACGTTTTTAGTAAAACTGTTTTGCGCACGATCAATTTTTTCTTGTAGTTGCCCATCATCGACAGGTAAAGAGGTAAAGCCATGGCCAGACTCAATGGCAATCTCTTTAAGTGCTGCAAAATCATTGACAGTAATAGGACGTAATACTTGCATTAACTACTTGCTCCAACAACATATAAAATCCTGAGGTAAACGTGTGTTTGCCTCAGGACTTAGTTATGTTTTACTTAGTTATTAACCGTTTACTACATCGCTTACTGCTTTTTCAAAGCGAGCTAAGCCTTCTTTAATGTCCTCAAATGGGATCACTAATGAAGGTGTAAAACGAATAACGTTCATACCGGCTACTAAGTTCATTAAGCCGTTATTTGCACTTGCTACTAAAAAGTCACGAGCGCGGCCTTCAAATTTCTCATTTAGTACCGCACCGATTAGTAAGCCTTTACCACGGATTTCGCTAAATACATGGTATTTTTCATTAATTGCATTTAAACCATCACGGAACATATGTTCACGCTCTTTTACGCCATTTAATACAGCAGGCGTATTAACGGTATCAAATGCCGCTTCTGCAACAGCACAAGCCAACGGGTTACCACCATATGTAGACCCATGCGTGCCTACTTTTAGGTGTGCTGCAATTTCAGTGGTGGTGATCATAGCGCCAATTGGAAAACCGCCACCTAAGGCTTTAGCCGTCGTTAAGATATCAGGAACAACATCTAAGCCTTCGTATGCGTATAAGTGACCTGTACGGCCAACGCCGGTTTGCACTTCATCAAAAATAAGTAGTGCGTTGTGTTTAGTACACAGTTCACGTACTTTTTGTGCAAATTCATTAGTTGGTGGCACAATGCCGCCTTCACCTTGTAATGGCTCCATCATTACCGCACAGGTATCATCACCAATTAAGGCTTCAAAAGCGGCAATATCATTGTAGTCACAATGCACAATATCAGCAGGTTTTGGACCAAAACCGTCAGAATAAGCAGCTTGGCCACCCACTGTTACAGTGAAAAATGTACGACCATGAAAACCTTTATTGAAAGCAATAATTTTAGTTTTTTCAGCACCAAATTTATCCAGTGCAAAGCGACGTGCTAATTTTAATGCTGCTTCGTTTGCTTCAGCCCCTGAGTTTGCAAAGTAAACTTTTTCAGCAAACGTGGCATCAACCATTTTTTTAGCTAGACGAAGAGCTGGCTCATTGGTCATTACATTTGATAAGTGCCAAATTTTTTCGCCTTGCTCTTTAAGTGCACCGACTAATGCAGGATGGCAATGCCCTAAACAATTAACTGCAATACCACCGGCAAAATCGATAAATTCGTTATTGTTCTGATCCCACACACGTGAGCCTTCACCGCGAACAGGAACAACAGCTGAAGGGTTGTAATTAGGGACCATTACGTCGTTAAATAAATCTCTGGTTACTTGCATTTTTACACCTAAATTATTCACATAAAAAATACGTTGCTGAAAAAATAACGATAAGGTCAAGATGATTCAGCAATACAATGTGTTTTACTTATTAAAAATGTCATTATCAAAGGTTATGAATGAAATTTGCAGTGCTATTTTGTGAAAAATGATTAGAATAATAGTCAAATTAACGAATTTAATTAGCATTATGATAACTCCCCAAGATGAAAAACTACTCTCAGTATTAAAAACGAACGCCCGCGCTAGCATTTCTGACCTTGCAAGGCACTTGAGTTTATCTCGTTCAACGGTGCAAAGCCGAATGCTAAAATTAGAGCAAAGTGGGATCATTAAGGGTTATAGCGTTGACTTTGGAGATGACTTTTTAAATAGCTTGGTCTCTGCGCATGTTTCAATAAAAGTAAAACATAAGCTAACAACAAAAACTAATATTGAATTAAAGCAAATTGATGCGATTTCTCAGTTGTATGCAATTAGTGGAGAGTTTGATTTAATTGCCATTGTAGAAGCACAGAACCTTGAGAAGTTAAGCCACTTACTTGATGATATTGGTAACTTAGATGGGGTAGAGCGTACCCGTTCCTCGGTTATTTTAGAGACTAAATTTAAGCGTTAATTCGATTTATTTAGTACATTCAGTGAGCATTAATTATTGCATTTAAGCTAACTTGATTGTAGTCTACTCGATATTAGGAACAAGGAATATTTTTAACCAAATCAATAGGCTTATTGCCCTGCATTTGTTGCAATTCTCCGGTACTTAATAAATCTCATCAATACAGTTACTAATTTTATTAGCATTGGCTAATAAGATGTGAGTGAAATAGGACGTTTTTAGCACCACTGGGCTAAGACTTTACAAGGAAATGTTATGAAATACACAACAATGGCTGCTGTGGCATTATTAATAGGTGGCTCATATTTAAGTGCAAAAACGACTTTATTTGACCCTGCACAGAGCATAACGGTTGAAACTTACAGCGATATATTCTTCAAATTAGAATCCTCTCCTGTCAGCATTAATGAAATTATTACCGGGGCGAGTCAATTTGCCGATAGCTTGTGTGATGAAACTATCTACCAAGAAGTAATTGGCGAATCGGTAAACTCATGTAAGCAAAAATTCAAACAATCTCAAGCACAATGTGCTGAGTTTATAATAAAAAATAACGAGCCTATGTACACTGATAAAGTGGCTATAACACAGCTCTCTGAGAAGTTTATTAATTGCATGACCAATAGCTAAAATAGCACTTACAGTTCTTAATATATTAAAAGCGCGGCTCCTAAACTGAATGAGCATTGATGCTTGAATTTTTATTTAGCATATTCCACTGCGTGGTCTATTCTAAATTTTATTAATGCTCAAACGCCCAGTTTGCTTTAGGGAGTACAATGCAAGAAAATTTACTGAATTCAGTCATCAAAATAGCAAAAAATAGAGATGTAGATTCTCTTGAATATAGTTTGATATCGACCATCCAAGAATTTATAGGCTGTAAAAAGGTCTTAGTTTATAAAGATATAGAATTTTAAGGCCAACTGACTATTGAGCAAAGTCTTTGCTTAAAAGTGACGGGTGAAAAGCAATTAGAGTGGGTACAACGACAAATTGTTGCACAGCCTGAGGATGAACTTCTATCGTGTTTACGCTCTGCCTGTATTATTACTGTTCAGTCTGCCGATGGAATTGAACGCCGTTGCCTCCCCATTACCCGCCAAGAAAAAACAGTTGCTGCCATTTCTGTGGTTTCAAAAAGTTTAGATAGTTCGGCTCAAGTGATGCTAAATGCTTTTTGCCGCATATTTGAAAACTATTTAACCTGAACTCTGGTTAAGAGATTTACTAACATATTGAATCAAAATGATATTTATGTTTATTTTCTCAAGCTAGAGATTTTTAGTGAAAACAAGGCGAAATTACGCGTCAATAGCTAGCCTATTGCAAGTAAATTCAACGCAGTTAGCGCTGAAAATAGCTGCTTGAGATGGATTTATTATCC
>NZ_PNCN01000055.1:0-3615 GCF_005886135.1 Pseudoalteromonas sp. S4741
GGCTGGATTAATAGCCTATACTTTTCAAACTAAAAAGCCGAGTATAAAAGTGACTCGGCTTTAATTCTTATGCAGATCTGAGGTTAATTAGAGTTCACTTTGAAAACCATTCCTACTACACAGCTAAAACCTGGTATGTTTGTACAAAAAGTTGTTAAGCAAACTGGCAATATTAGAATAAAAAACCAAGGCTGGGTTAAAACTCAAAGTGGAATTGATAAATTAATAAAATCTGGCATTTTAGAGGTTGAAATCGATCCTGATAAAATGCTCACCTCTGAAGAATCTGAAACACAACCAACGCCTGCTACTAAGCACGAAATCAAAAAGCGCGATCCATGGTTAATAACCCACAGCGCTGAGCAAGAAATGAGTAAAGCTAAAAAGCTTTATGATGAAGCAAAAAACTTACAAACCAAAGCATTTGGCGATATAGAATCTGGCCGCACTGTTGATGTTGCTCCTTTTAGGGAGCTGGCTAGCGGGTTTATTGACTCCGTATTTAGAAATCAAGATGCGCTGGCGTGCATTACGCAAATGCGCCAAAAAGATGCCTATTTATTAGAGCACTCGATAAATGTGTCTATTTTAATGAGTATTTTTGCAAAACATCTCAATATTGAAAAACCAATCATTGAAGAACTTGCAACAGGTGCCCTATTGCATGATATGGGAAAAATAAAAATACCTGACGCGATTCTCAACAAACCAGGTCGCTACAGTGACGAAGAATTTAAAGTGATGCAAAATCATGCGCGCTTTAGCAAAGAAATACTAGAAGACGCAGGATTAACGGGGATTGCTGTTGATATCGCAGGTATGCACCATGAGCGCTTAGATGGTAAAGGCTACCCCTTTGGTAAGAAAGGCGATGAAATAAGCAAATACGTTCGTATGGCCTCTATTGTTGATGTATATGATGCATTAACCGCTGAACGCGTTTATAAAGCGGGTATGGAGCCAATTAAGGCGTTTAAAATATTAAAACAAGGTTGCCCAGATAGCTTTGATGGCGTGCTGCTGAATAAGTTTATTCAATGCATTGGTATTCACCCTGTGGGCACGCTGGTAAAACTTTCCAGCCAAAAAGTGGGACTGGTGACCCAAAGTAACCCTGCAACACCATTAAAACCAGTCGTAAAAACGTTTTTTAATGCCAAACATGGGCGTTACACTGAAGTTCAAGATATTGACTTATCAAGCAAAAGAACACAAGACACGCTTGAGTCAGCAATAAAACCCAAAGAATATAATATAGATTTAGAGGGCTTTTATAAGCACTCTATCTTTAGTTAATTGGCCACTATTGTGGCCAATCTTGCAGGGCTTTTAAGCTAAATTCATAACCATCAAAATCAAGTACGCTCTGATCCGGTGCTATTTCTAATACCTTCAACGCACCAATAGACTCCCCCTCATATAGCTCTCTGCCATTGAGCTTTATCCAGCGTTTATCCGCCGCTGAAGAATAAATGTGCGCCTGATATTTAATGCTTGGCAACATACTTTGTAGGCCATCAGGCAGTAGCTCAACGGGTTGTACCCGTGATGAATGACGAGAGCCTTGAGTTACTTCGTAGTCAGCTGTTGTTTCTGTGTCATTAACGGCTTGCGCAAACGCATTTTTCAGCGTGTCGGGAACCGTATCTAGTTCAGCGGTTGATTCTGGCTGGGCAGGCACATTTTGATTAAGTGGTTTACCTAACACTTTGTATTTACTTAACTCATCGACACTGAGTGTTCTTTTCGTTGGTTGAGTTGGTACACTTTGCGGTTGGTTGCTCGGTGATTGAAAACTAGATGAAACGTTACTCTGCGCCGAGAAATTTTGCGTTTGCCCTTGAGATGCTTGATTAACGCTCATAGGTAAATATTGCCCTTGTGGCGTAAGCAACATTTGCTGTACACCCGTTGGGGTTTGTACATAAACCAATTGCCCTGCCAGTGGCACAGAATTGTTAGGCGCAGTTGTAACAAGGGGCGTTTGAGGGGTTGTTACTGTTTGAGCAACCGTTTTTTTTACTTCCTCTGGGCTTGTTGGTTTTTCTACTACTGCTGAGTCTTTTTGACTAAGGTCATTTTGAACAACCTCATTTTTTACGGCTACATTTTCTTGTTGCAGCCACTTACCGACAAAAAAGCCACTGGTCAATATACCCGTTGCCAATAAACTTCCTGCGAGTAAAAAACTAATTCGACGATAGGCCATCAACTGGCGTTGTTGTTTTAATTGTTGCGCTTGCAAGTCATATTGCTCTGCGCCCATGGTATCGTGCTTTGACTGCTTTAACGCATCTAATAAATAAGACATGAATCACCTAACTAAAGAATAAATGACAGGCCAATTCCTGCACCAAAAAGCATTAACGCAGCAGCACTATAAGGCCAAATAGAGCCTGTTTTACTCACCTTATTATTTGTAACAATAAAGTCGATAGGTAAAGATTCACTCGCCGCTTGCTTAACAATATCACTGCCAACAATTTCTTGCTGTTTGGAAAATGCCCCTACTAATGCGCGTTCACACACTAGGTTCATTAATCGTGGCACGCCGCCTGTGAGCTGATGCACCATTTGCATCGCTTCCATTGAAAATATTTTCTTGTCACAACCTGCAATATGTAGCCGATGTTGAATATAAGCAATGGTTTGCCCTGGTGTTAGCGCTAACAAGTGATACCTAGCAGTAATACGCTGTGCCAGCTGTCTTAACTCATTTCGCTTTAGAAGTACCTGTAACTCAGGCTGCCCTACTAATACTATTTGTAATAACTTTTTATGGTCGGTTTCGATATTGGTTAATAAGCGAAGTTGTTCAAGCACATCGGGGGCAAGTAGCTGTGCTTCATCAATAATTAAAATAGTATGCCCCCCCGCTTTATTATTAAACTCGAGGTGCTTTTTAATCACATCCGTTAGACTCTTCAGCGTGGCATTTTTGGCGTCGTAAGTTATTTGTAATTCATCGCAAATACTGGCTAACAGTTCAAGTTCTGATAAGGCAGGATTATAGATCATGGCTACTTGGGTATTTTCAGGCAGTCGCTCTAACATACTACGTGTTATGGTGGTTTTACCCGTACCCACTTCACCAGTTAACAGCACAAAGCCACCGTCTTCACCTAGTCCATAGGTAAGGTGTGCTAATGCTTCTTTGTGGCGTTCACTTAAAAATAAGTAGTGGGGATTAGGCGAAATTGAGAATGGCTTTTCTTGTAAACCAAAATAGCTTAAATACACCTTTATAGTCCTTGGTCGTTAATTCACGGCCTATAATGGCAAAAAAATAGCCTAGGTGACAACTACAACCAGGCTTTATTATTAAAATAGTGTAAATAAAAAGGCTAACCGTAAATAAAAGAGCATTTTTAGATTCGCTAATATATTAGGGTCTGTTGTTCTTTGCGGATTAATATTTGTTCAAACTAGGGGCGGTTTAATCGCGGCGCGAGGTTTGTAACCTAGTGGGCTCGATAACTGCTCCTGCGTTATTCTACTGGCTTACATCCATGTAAGAATAAGTAAAAACCGAGCAAAGCTTCCGCGTCCTGCTCACGCCCCTTACCTACATCCATGTTGGCAACAAAGAGTAAATCGCCCTTAGGCAGAACCCTT
>NZ_PNCN01000056.1:0-17262 GCF_005886135.1 Pseudoalteromonas sp. S4741
ACTATTAAGATTGGTTGCGGGAGCCGGATTTGAACCAACGACCTTCGGGTTATGAGCCCGACGAGCTACCAGACTGCTCCATCCCGCGCCAATAGATAAAAAGTTAATAACTTAATATCGCTGTTAGTAAATTTTATAACCTACTAAACAATGGCCACTATTATAAAGATGTACACCTAAATTAGCAACCACAATAAGTAATAAGTTGATAAAAAAAGCAATGCGGTTTATTGCTTTGCTCTATGATTAAAACGATATGTAGAAATCGATCGCTTTTTAAAATACAGCGTATAAAAATAATTTTGGCTCATTATGAAAAAATACAAAACCTTAAAACTAATTTTAGGTGACCAGCTAAACCCCGCTCATTCTTGGTTTAAAGATAAATCCGATGACACCGTATTTGTTATTGCCGAGCTCATGCAAGAAGCGCAGTACGTAAAGCATCACGTGCAAAAAATATCAGCCTTTTTTAAAGCCATGGAAAACTTCGCTAACGCCTTAAAAGATGCCGGCTTTAACGTGTTGCATTTAACGCTAGTTGACACCAAAGACGATAATAACTTACCCGCTCTTTTAACGCGTTTAGCCAAGCAGCATGAATGTACCTCTATTGAATATCAATACCCAGATGAGTACCGTTTAAAAACACAACTGCACGACTTTGCCACTAACAGCGAATTAGCTGTGACTGCCTGTGACAGCGAGCATTTTTTATTAGCATTTAACGATATAGACAAACTCTTTAAAAAAGATAAACACGTCACTATGGAGCATTTTTATCGGGCAATGCGAAAGCAGTTTGATATTTTAATGGACGATGACAAACCTCATGGCGGTCAATGGAATTTTGATGCGAATAACCGTAATAAGTTTTCAAAAAGCGATTTAGCCGATATCCCCAAACCCAAATTATTTAAAAATGATGTTAGCACCATCATTGAGCGTTTAGATAAACATAAAATAAAATACTTTGGGCAAATAGAAACCCAATTAAGCTGGCCAACAACCCGTAAACAAGCAATAAGCGCACTTGATCACTTTTGTGCACATTTACTCCCCCGCTTTGGTCAATTTCAAGATGCGATGACAGATCAATGCCCTGATAAAGATACCTTTTATCACAGCCGGTTATCATTTGCGTTAAATGCCAAAATTTTACACCCTCGCTATGTTATCGACCGTGTGGTCAAAGAATACCAACAACGCCAAGATGAAATATCTATTTCTCAGGTTGAAGGCTTTATTCGTCAAGTACTGGGTTGGCGCGAATATGTGCGTGGCGTGTATTGGAAAAACATGCCCGATTACGCTAACAAAAACCAGCTTAATGCAACCCGTGCACTGCCACGATATTTTTGGAATGGTAAAACAAAAATGAACTGCTTAAGCCACTCATTAACACAAAGCTTAGACAGCGCGTATGCCCATCATATTCAACGTTTAATGGTAATAGGTAATTTTTGTTTACTAACCGCTATTAACCCTGATGAAGTGGATGAATGGTATTTGGGTGTTTATATCGATGCTATTGAATGGGTAGAAATGCCTAACGCACGAGGGATGAGCCAATTTGCTGACGATGGCATCATTGCTACCAAGCCTTATGCGGCTAGCGGCAACTATATAAATAAAATGAGCGACTACTGTAAAAGCTGCCAATATAAGGTGAAAGAAAAAGTAGGAAAAGACGCTTGCCCGTTAAATAGCCTCTATTGGCAATTTATGCAAACACACCGAGAGCGGCTTGAAAAAAATCCACGGATAGGCATGGTTTATCGCAATTGGGATAAACAAGATGAATCATTGCGCCAAGAAACCTTAGAGCAAGCTAACAACTATTTAAATAATATTGAAAAGCTTTAAATATAAATGCCGTCAATTGACGGCAGCATTCTTGATAGTTAATATTAAAGTACCAAAATAGGTAATATTGTTAATTAAATATTTAATTTATTTGTCATGTCAGTGTAATGAGCTTATTTTTTAATAGCATCTCTTACTTTAGACAATGATGAGAATAAAATGAAAAAACAATTAATTGCAGCGACACTTTTACTACTGAGTACAAGCCAAGCTCAAGCTTTTAGTCAAGAAACTCACAAACGTATTGTTCTTGATGCTGTTAACTATATGCAGCAGCACCCAACTAGTACTGAATATGCAGCCCTACGACAGTACGCTGCACAAAACAATCTGACAATTTCTGAATTAGCCGAGCTGCTTGGACAAGCTGCTTATGATGTAGATGACTTTGAAGACACTTTTTTCTGTGGTGCAATCACAGGTTCGTGTGTTCAAGCGCCTGTATGGGGAGCAGCGCAAAGCATAGTTAAATATACAAGCTATTGGCATTTTCAAAATCATACTCAAGTTGCAGACCAACATGGTAACGATTTTGGTGGTTATAATTATGACAAGCTCACTGTTTGGGGCACGATTGATAATCTTGCGTCTGCTTGGCTTAAAGGTGACTACCTTGATGATGGTAAAGGGGGTGAAACAGGTTGGTTTAATGCCGATTCTTCAAAATAAAACAGTTATGGTGTAACAGAATCTCACTATAGAATCGATAGTAACTCAACCTATTCCATGTACGACGACTTTGAAGAAATCCCATTTCAACCTATCGATAATTTAGGGCAATATTGGTATCAAAGTTACTTACAAAG
Organism: Pseudoalteromonas sp. S4741; assembly: GCF_005886135.1. NCBI lineage: Bacteria > Pseudomonadati > Pseudomonadota > Gammaproteobacteria > Alteromonadales > Pseudoalteromonadaceae > Pseudoalteromonas > Pseudoalteromonas sp. S4741. Next base: position 2,673 of record NZ_PNCN01000056.1, read on the forward strand.
CGGCAATCCGCTAATATTAGGGTTTGTGTTCCATACTACTGATTTATTACAGCCTCACCACATGTGGACCACATCAGATCTAAATCATTCTAGCTGGGAAAGTTGGGTAAACAATTACTATGACCAAGAGCAGCTCAACGATTTATCACTCGTTACTCAAGCAATGCAAACGTTCTCGCCTTTAGATAAAAATAGCCAAGATGTTCGCCCATTATTAACTCAAGGCGGTTCATTTTCTTATGCACAAGGTGGGATTGTACTCAACTCAGAAGATCATTTTGATCGCCTTAATATAGCTAAGCAGGTCGTGCCCCATGCAATAGCAATGGTGGTGCACTTATTAAACCACGCCATGGTTGCTCGCTAATGAAAAAAATAGCTATTTTAGTGATTACATTACTAGGTGTGTTTTACCACTCCCTAGTAATGGCATCATTTACACAATACAGCAATGATGAAATTAACTTTATGCATCGTGCTTATTTAAAGCACAACCCTGATATTACAATCAATGAAGTTAGAACTCGTCTGTATGAAAATCAGTTTTTATTACAACAAGCTGCGCTAAAAACGCCTGCGATAATAAAACGACAATCTGCTGTTGGTTTTAGGACTCAATACCATGTTGAACGTTACTTAAAAAATCTGTTCGATTCACAATTAGCTATAAGCGCACAGTCAAGCCCAATAAAGCTTGAGATTTATGATAACCAATGGCTTAAACACATATTAGGGCCCTACCCTAAAAATGGCAGTATGTGCAAAGCGCCATCAAAAAAAATGCAGCAGTTTGATTTAACCCCTTTTTTGTATAACGCTATTAATTTATATGAATTTGTCGATGCATTATCAATGCAGGTACGCTTTAAACTCCACAAAGGAGATAGTGAACTATCCAAAAGTGGATTAATAAAAAAACGGCAATTCAATATAACGTTTTCAAAAGCCAAACCGATTTTGGCAAAACAGAATATTGATATTGAACATCTGTATGAAATAGCTCAAGGAGATATTTTGCGCCCCTCCATTCAAAGCTGGCTAGGCATAAATACAATGATGCATATGCAAAGCCCCGTTCTTGAAAAACTAGAGAAACAAGTAAACAAAAGCGAAATTAAAGCATTTTATCAAGCCAATAAATCGCAGTTTAAATTTTTAAGCCACGTAAAAGCCCATGGAGCTCAATTTTCTCATCGAGCCAATGCTGTAAGTTTTCGCACCTTGGCCGGTAACAAAACGCTAAAACAAGCATTAGTAATATTAGGAAAACAAGATATATATGCTCAATACAACAGTGAATTAAACCGTAAAAACAAAAGTAGCTGGGTTGTACAACTTGCGTTCACAACTAAAGAAAACACCATTTCTCCTATTATACGTACACCCAGTGATGAATGGGTGGTGATACACAGTTATGAGCATCAGTTTGAGTACTTTTCGCCAGAAGATGAAACCGTTCGATACCAAGCAACAAAGGTCATCGCAAAACAAAAAGCGGTACAACAGTATGAGGATACTTGGCTCAAGTGACAAAATAAGACAGGAGTAATTTTATGAGTAAAAAAGTTTTCGTTTCTGTTGTTGTAGCTTGTGTTGGTATGTACGCACTTTTTACTCAATATACTAGTAAACCAACGATAAAGAATATTGATTCCCTTAACCAAGCTAAAAGTGTCAAGCAAATAACGTCACTTGAGCTGACTACTGCTGACATGACCCAAGAGCTGAAAAGCACGCAATTAAACACGGTTACAACTAATAATACGAGCCCTCAGCCTTTACTACCAATAACCTCTCCTGCCTATTTACCCAACATAGTAAAAAATACTCAGCCAATTGCTCAGTACGGTGGTGGTTTAAATAATCACCAGGCATATCAAGATTTCCACCTTGAACAGCAAAGACAGCTAGAGCAACGTTTTGTTATTGCTGCACAAGCCAAAATATTAAAACTTGAAGAATTACTGGCTAAAGGCCGACAAAAAAAGCTTTCACAAGAACAACTACAAATAAACTTAAAAGACTAACAACGCAAAAAGCCGCCAAATGGCGGCTTTTCACAGGGAAAATACGTGTGCTAGCTTAACTATTTGCTTTCTAGCATATTGCCTGAGCCAATCTCGATTTTACGTGGCTTAAGCGCTTCTGGGATCTCACGTTCAAGGTCGATACTTAGTAAGCCGTTAGCTAGGTCTGCGCCAAGTACTTTAACGTGGTCACCTAACTGGAACTTACGCTCAAAGTTACGCTCAGCAATGCCTTGATGAATGAATTTACGTTCATCGTTTTGCTCTTTACCTGCTTTAGTGCCTGATACAACTAACGTGTTGTTTTCAGATTGCAGGCTTAACTCGTCTTCACTAAATCCAGCAACTGCCATAGTGATACGGTATTTGTCTTTATCAAGCGCTTCGATGTTGTATGGAGGAAAACTTGGCTGCTTGTCAGTTCGTGCAGCGGCATCCATTAATGATGCTAAGTGATCGAAACCAATGAATGAACGGTATAGGGGTGATAAATCTACTGTACGCATAATAATATCCTCATATTTAAGCGATATATTGCTGCCACTTTTCGTTTGAACAAGTAACGGCAAAATTTAATTAATAATATAACTTTCAAATAGTTCTGTTTAAGTGAAGACCCATCAGGCGTCCTCAAATAACTATTTATGGGCGGACAATTTTATTTCAAGATTTTTTTATAAAATATTTTTTATTTTTTTACAGGCCCTAAAAAAGCGAACACAATAATCGTTTTTTTGCACTGTAATAAATAATGAAATTAGTTACACTAGGGTCAACTAATTTGAGGAGAGCGTTATGTTAACAGTAATTTTTGGCCGTGAAGGCTGCCCTTTTTGTGTTCGCGCTAAAGATGTTGCAGAGCAACTTGCTAATGACCGCGATGATTTTAAATACCGCTACATCGACATCATTAAAGAAGGTATCAGTAAAGAAGATTTAGAAAAGTCTGCAGGCAAGCCATGTCCGACTGTGCCACAAATTTTTGTAGACCAAACTCATATTGGTGGTTTTACAGAATTTGAAGCCTACGCCAAAGAAAACCTAGGCCTTTACCAGTAAATTTGTAGGTATATTGTTAACCAGCTTAATTAACGCACAACTTGAGCTGGTTAAATTTCGACCAACATCAACCACATATAAATTAGTTGTAATTTATACAAGCATTTGCCTCGTATTTCCTATACAATGCGCGCCTCTTTAAATTCGTTGAGGCGTATTAATGTCAGAACCAGTCACGTTTGAATCTCTAAATCTTTCTCCTGCAATTTTAAAGGCAGTTGAAGAGTTGGGTTACAAGACACCATCTGAAATCCAAGCTCAATGTATACCGTTATTGCTAGAAAGAAAGGACGTACTGGGACTAGCACAAACGGGTACAGGTAAAACAGCAGCATTTGCACTGCCATTACTAAATAATATTGACCCGTCTGTGAAACAGCCACAGATCCTTGTACTCACACCAACCCGTGAGCTTGCGATCCAAGTAGCTGAGGCATTTGAACAATATGCAAAACACACTCGTGGTGTTGAAGTACTGGCACTATATGGTGGCCAGAGCTATAGCATCCAGTTGAGCGCACTTCGTCGTGGCGCACAGATTATTGTTGCTACACCGGGTCGTTTAATCGATCACATAAACCGTGGCACTATCAAGTTTGATGCTTTACAAGCACTTGTCCTTGATGAAGCCGATGAAATGCTACGTATGGGCTTTATCGATGATGTAGAAAGCATCATGGAAAAAACACCGCGTGAAAAGCAAACATGTCTTTTCTCTGCGACTATGCCTAAGCAAATTCAAAACATCAGCAGCAAATATATGAATAACCCTGAACAGATTCATATTTCTGCGCGCAACTCAACTGTATCATCAGTTGAGCAAGTGTTTTGGAATGCCCATGTTCATAAAAATAAAGCGATTGTTCGTTTCTTAGAAGCTGAACAATATGAAGGTGCTATTGTTTTCGTACGTACGCGTAACGACACAGTGCAACTTGCTGAGTTATTAGAGCGCGAAGGTTTCTCTGCAGCGCCACTTAACGGTGACATGAACCAGCAAGCGCGTGAGCGCACGGTTGATCGTTTAAAAAGCGGCATGCTAAACGTTGTTATTGCAACAGACGTAGCGGCACGTGGTCTTGATGTAGACCGTTTAAGCTTAGTTATCAACTACGACATTCCACAAGACTCTGAAGCCTACGTTCACCGTATCGGCCGTACAGGTCGTGCTGGTCGTACTGGTAAAGCGATTCTTTTCGTTAAGCATAACGAGCGTTATTTACTTAAAAATATCATTCGTCATACTAAATCTGAAATCGCGCAAGTTGAATTACCTACAGCTAAAGTTGTTGAAGAAAAACGTATCAATGCCTTACAAGAAAAGCTTACGCTTGCTCTTGAAAACAAAGATATTACTTTCTTCAATGAAGTGGCTGTCAACATGGCACAAAAACTTGAGCTTGCTCCTGAAGACTTAGCGGGTGCGTTACTGTGTTTAGCACAGCAACAATCACCAATTAAAGTTGAAGAAGTTAAGATTCAACCGCGTGAGCGTAACGAACGTAATGATCGTAATCCTCGTAGCAATGACCGTGGTCGTCGTAACGAACGTGGTGGTGAGCGCGCTGAGCGTAAACCACGCGAGCGTAACAGCCGTGATGCAGGCCCTATGGATACATACCGTATCGAAGTAGGTCGTGAACATGGTGTTCAGGTTAAGAACATTGTTGGCGCAATTGCTAACGAAGCAGACATTTCAAGCAAGTTTATTGGTGACATTCGTCTTCACGATAATCACAGTACGGTACAATTACCGCAAAACATGCCTAAAGATGTACTTGATCACTTCCAAAAAGTGTTTATTTGTAAACGCCCAATGGGTATGACATTAACACAAGATCAAGGCCCTTCTGAGCCACGCGGCGAGCGTTCTGAACGCCCTGCTGGTGACAAGAAGCGTAGCTTTAATAAAGATGGTCAACGCCCTGATAAGCGTAGCGGCCCTCGTAAAGAACGTCGCCCAGTTAGCTTTACCGCTAAGTAAGCAACGACTCTTTAGAAAAAAAGCCTTGGCATGAAAGTGCCAAGGCTTTTTTGTGTCTGGAATTCAGCTATCAGCTTAATTTCCCTAACTCGAAGCCGCAAGCCAGTATTAGGTACTTAACTAACATATTGAATTAAAATATATTTTGTTTGCTTTCTCTAACCAGAGATTGCAGTGAAAACAAGGCTAAATTACACGTCAATTACTAGCCTATTGTAAGTAAATTCAACGCAATTAGCGTTGAAAAAGCTGCTTGAGATAGCTTTATTACCCAATAACTCAGATTACTTAATGTGTATAAACATGTTTTCTTTGATTTTTAAAACAATAAAATTTATGTAAACTAAGCAAAGGCTATAATTCATGGACGAATTAAAAATTGAAAAGAAATTACGACAACTTACTCTTTGTAGCAATAATGTTCCCTATTTTATTATGCATCATTATTCCTATCTTAATGGACTTTACAGATCCACCATTTATCACAAATGAAATATACGACGTTATTTTCTTTATAACACTCCCTATTATTTGTGGCGCATCATTCATCTATTTAAATATACTTGTATTCAATAAATATAGACGCTGCAGTAAATACAGAGAGCATCTTAAATCTAGTTTCTCAGATACAAAAACGAAATTATCATTAATATTCACGTATCCATTAATCCCTTTTTTAATCTATGGAACACTCTATATTTTTATCTCTGAGCCCATAAAGTTATGGGCTTACTACACGCAAGGCGACTATTGGTATAAGGAATATATCCTAACTGATGTACAAAAGTGTGGTTCTGATTATGAAGATAGTTGTACTCATTTATATTTTAAAGATCCTAAAACAAACGAAACTCATGATTTTAGATGGTACGACGATAAGTCTACAATAATGAATAACAAAAACGATTATGTTTATATTCTTGGTGAGGCCAGTTTGTTTGGCTATATAGTGAGAGATTTAGAAAGGTAACTTAGACTTACTTTGAATATTACAGCACTTTTATATAAACCTCACTCGAGTGAGTAAGGTTTATGAATCAAAATTAAGTTAAGGCGCTACTGCTGGGTACACGTAGCTGGCATCAAGTCCTAATGGGAGACCGAGTGCCCAATACCCCAGCAAGAAGATACTCCAGCCAATCATAAAGGCGATTGAATACGGTAGCATCATCGCGATAAGCGTGCCTATGCCTGTACCTTTAACGTATTTTTGACAGTACACCACAACTAGTGGGAAGTATGGCATGAGCGGAGTGATAATATTAGAGCTAGAATCTCCCACGCGGTACGCCGCTTGCGTTAAGTCTGGCGAAATACCGAGTTGCATTAGCATAGGTACAAATACCGGGCCTAACAGTGCCCACTTAGCCGAGCTTGAACCAACAAATAAGTTTACAAAACCAGTTAGGAAAATAATCCCTACTACCGTTACTGAGCTCGGTAACTCCATTGCTTTTAATACTTGAGCCCCTTCAATTGCCAGTAAAGCACCTAGGTTTGATTTACTAAATGCAGCAATAAATAATGAACAAAAGAATGCCATAACAATGTAATACGCCATACCATTCATGGCTTTGCTCATCGCATCTATCATGTCTTTAGAGGTTTTAAAGGTCCCTACAGTAAAACCATATACTGCACCTGGGATCCAAAATAACAAAAATATCAGTGGCACTATTGATTGCATTAGTGGTGAACTAAAATTTGTTAACGAGCCATCGCTGCTGCGCATCGCTGAATCAGCCGGTGCAGATACATACGCTAATAATGCAATACCTGCAATCATTACACTACTTGCAATAAGAAAGGCGCGCTTTTCGTCGCTACGCGCATCTTCAAATGCTGGTAGGTCTTGAGTTTCGCCATCTACTGGTGAATTTTTTAAACGTGGTTCAATAATTTTATCGGTGATATACCAACCTAACAGCACAATAAATAAACTTGATGCTGAAGCAAAGCCCCAGTTATTAAGCGGGTTAATGCTCATTGTCGGATTAATAATTTGTGCTGCACTTTGGGTAAAGCTTTGCAATAGTGGGTCAATTCCAGATGGAATAAAGTTAGCACCAAAGCCACCACTCACCCCAGCAAATGCCGCTGCAATACCGGCAAGCGGATGACGACCGGCGGCAAAAAATATTACCCCAGCAAGAGGTATAACTAACACATACCCTGCATCGGTAGCCGTATGGCTCACAATAGCCACCAAAATAATTGAGGGTGTTAGTAATTTTCTAGGCGTTACTTTGAGCATTAATTTAAGGCCGGTATTAATAAAGCCCGAATGCTCTGCAACGCCCACACCTAGCATTGCAACCAGCACTACACCCAGTGGCGCAAAACCGGTGAATGTTTTACCATAGAAGATAAAAAAGTGGCCAACGAATCGCTGGCAAGCATGTTATTAATGATAATGGCTTCGCCAGTACGAGGGTCTATTGCATCAAATGTGACGCTTGAAAACCACCAAGACAAAAACCAGATTAATAACATGGCAAACAAAAAGATAATTGCTGGATCAGGCAGCTTATTACCTACCCGTTCAACAAAATTTAAAAATCGCGCAACTATGCCCGTTGGCATTGTCGCATTATTATTGTTATTCATTTCACTTATTCCCTAGAATTTAGACTACGCTACTTTAGCGTATCTAAGGAATGAGGTAAATTTTAACTGAGTAAACAAGTTCTTTTTTAGCCACAAAAAAACGCGGCTCAGTGGCCGCGCAGTTATAAATGAATAAAAAAGCTTATGCGAGTGCTTTTACTTCATCCCATATTCTTACTACGAGTGCTTTATCATCTTCATTAAGTTCGCCATTGCGATAAGCTTTTACTAGGCTTTTTTCAACGGTGTCGTTTAGCTCAGTAATTTCTAAATTTAGCTCCTCAACTTGGGCATACCCTACCGCTAAATCAAAGTGACCACGTAAATAACCGCCGGCAAATAGCTCATCATCAGTGGCTTTTATCACTAAATCATCAAAATATTGCTGCGCAGCATCTATGTAATTTACTAAACTCATGTGTTACTTCTCCTCAAGGTGCAGCCCATCTTGATGACCTACTGCATACATAATATGGTCGTTAAACCCACTGGTTACACGTATATAACCGCTTAATTCATCATCTAATTTGCTATCGCCGGTATCACAAATCAGCGGTCGGCCATTTAAAGCCTGTAATTTTGTTTTAGTAGCCACCACAATAATATTATCGCGGCCTATCGCTTTAATTAACGCAGGACTGAGTTGTTGATTACCTCGACCAAAAATATGCCCTTGACCGCCAATCAAGGTGATCACTAATTTTGTCTTACGTCCTGTCGTAAGTTCAAGTAATTGTTGAGCTGTTAAGTCTTGGCCTACTAAAGCTTGATCTTCAACTAAATCAACACCGAGTAAGGTGTTTTCAAGCCCCATTTCTTCCATCACCGCGCCAACGGTAGAGCCACTGCCCATTACATAGAGGGTATCGGCATCCATTTCACTGACCACATAAGCGGCAATATCAGCAAGTACCAATTCATCGGTTTCTTTACCGCCATTTTTAACCGCTTGTACATAGCGCACTTCACTGGGTACTTGCATTTCGCCATAACGTTTTGCTTTTACTGTTCCTTGGCGAAAGGCGACTTCATCAATGTCCATCACATCAGCATCGCTTAGCGTTACCAGCTCACCTTTAACTAACATTTCAACTACGCGACCTGCAGCTTTTGGCGTTATGGCATATACTCCAGAGTGAATTTTACACCCCGCAGGAATACCCAGCACAGGTACGGAGTCTTCTACAGCATGACAAATGTTGCGCGCCGTTCCGTCGCCACCAGCAAATAAGATTAAATCTACACCTTGCTGCTGTAATAAACGAGCTGCCGCTTCGGTATCATCACTGGTTGTAGGTGAGCTACTTTGATAAACCACTTGCGTATTAAAGCCGAGCGATTTTGCTGTGTGCTCCCCCATTTCATCATTAACAGTGTAAATAGTAATATTTGACTGATAAGGTACCAGCACTTCAAGTGCAGCTTTAGTGCGGCTATTTGATTTAGGCTCAGCGCCTAATGCAATGGCTTTAGCGGCGGTGTCTTCGCCGTCACTGCCTTTTAACGCCACGCTACCGCCCAATCCTGCAACCGGGTTTACAATCAGCCCTAACTTAAACTGCATCTTTTAGCTCCTTGGGAGAATGCCATGAAAACTGCGCAGCATTTAAAGGCCACGTGGTGTTATAAAATTTACACAGTGCTTTTAATAATAAGGTTGTTCGCGGGTTAAACCCGTTTTGCAACAACTCTAATAACTTTGCATGAACACGCGATTGAAACGCAAATCGACAAGTTTGCTCACCATTTAAATTATCTATCGATACGTTAAAATCGAACCCAGCAGCCACACTCAATGCCCACTCTATTGCTTGAGGTTTTACCTCTACTGACTCAAACTCTGCTTGCTGTGTAGCATCGCGCCCATCAAGGCAATACCAATAACCATAATCTTCACTTAAACGGCGTTGCGCACCTGCCACTAACCAATGGGCTATTTCATGCAATGCACTGGCATAAAAACCATGGGCAAACACAATTTGATGATACGGGGTTGTATCATTTGCGGGAATATAAATAGGCTCATGCTCACCTTTTACCAAACGCGTGTTATAGCTTTGGTAAAAAGTGTGTTCGAAAATAGAAATTAGATCAGCTACTTGGTGCATAAATACTTCGTATACTCGTTTGAACCCGATGCTTTAAAGACAGATGAAATTAGTATAAAGCACACTAAAAACGAAGCGAATTGTACGTACTTTTATCTACAAAGTAAAAAATTAGCGATGCATTAATTAAGGCTTCCTTACCATACTTTATTTACTGAACGCTTAATTACGCTTACCATACACCAACAAAAAACCTGAATTGACTCACTCTTATGGTTAAACAACACAGCTTTTTATCGTGGCTATCTATCTCTTTTACTTTTTTAACACTCTTGGCTGCTTCTGCCAGCAGTTATGCAAAAAGTATAAGTATTAACGTATTTGCTATTCCTTCTAAGCCTATTGTTGAGTTAGTCGCTAACACCAGCGATGAATTGGCTACGCACCAAATTATTACGTTTTACCAACAAGGGTTACCCGTACACGCCACCTTGTATTTAACGGATTATCCCGTTGACGCACAAAACGAAATTAAGAAAGTGGTAGAGCGTATTGTAAAAGAGCATCAGTCGTTTGAGATAAAAGCCAATGGGTTTAATGTGTCACCAAGTAATTGGGCATTTATAAAATTAGAAAAATCATATCAGTTACAACGCTTAGCCGACGAGGTTACCCTTAATCTTGAGCCGCTTCGCGATCATCAAGCGCTAGTGCCAAGTTGGGTAAAGCATTACCCTAATAAACTTGTGGCTTTTGAACGTTATGGCAGCCCCAATGTATTTCAGAATTTTCAGCCGCATTTAACCCTACTCGCGAATGAACAAAGCCCAGCATTAGCGTTAGTACAAAAAGCACTGCACGCTGAGCCGCCCCAAGCACAAGGTGAAATAATTGGGATTGGAATTGGAGTGTCTGATCAGTTTGGTCAACAAAAAGAAATACTCGCTAAGTACTTTTTTGATGCCAAATAAATAGTTAATAACAGGGCTAATTACACACTTTATGACTAATAATATTTATGGGTTTGTGGTTAGCTTATCTGTTAAATGTTTTTTAAGTATGCGGGTGTTACGCGTATTTGCTTTGAACATGGCATCAAAAATATCTCCAAAAAATGGAATGAGCCCGCCAACAAAATCAATCAACATATTTATAATAATACGGCTTTTTACTTGCTTGCTAACATCTAAGCGCTGCGCTTCAATTAGTACATAGCCAGACAAAATAAGTCCCGCTAAATCACCTATTACAGGTAAAAGCCCAATCAGCGACTCAACACCAAATTTAAATTTAGTAAACGGAATACCAATACTGCTATCGGTAAAGCGGCTAAACTCTTCGAGTCGTTTTATGGTGGCTTTATATTCAGCTTGTGTAACGTGAGATTGATTGTTTTTTTGCATACTAACAGCTCTCTTATTTTTAGGTGTGCTGAGCACATTTAAATTATTGAGCGGCAATAAAGATGTATAGCTTGTACATAATAAACGCGCTGATGCGCGTTTATTATTAATTTATAGTAAATCGCACTTAGATAGCGCCTTTAATTGGCCCATGTTCGTGGTGTACATGCGGGTTTTGACCGCGTTGACGTAGTAAATGATCCATTAAAGTAATGGCCATCATTGCCTCAGCAATCGGAATAGCACGAATGCCTACACAAGGATCGTGACGACCTTTAGTGATCATCTCAACCGCTTCATTACTCGTGTTAATACTATTACCGGTAATGGTAATACTTGATGTTGGCTTAAGCGCAATGGATGCGATTATATCTTGCCCTGTAGAAATACCTGCCAATACGCCACCGGCATGATTTGAGGTAAAACCATCAGGGGTTAACTCATCACGATGCTCTGAGCCTTTTTGCTCAACCACATCAAAGCCATCGCCAATTTCAACGCCTTTTACAGCGTTAATACTCATTAATGAATGGGCAAGTTCGGCATCTAGCCTATCAAATACCGGCTCACCTAAGCCAACAGGCACATTTTTAGCTACTACTTTTACTTTAGCGCCAACTGAGTCACCTTGTTTTTTAAGGTCACGCATATATTCATCGAGTGCTTCAAGCTTGCTAACGTCTGGGAAAAAGAATAAGTTATTTTCCACTTCATCCCAATCGTAATTTTCGGCTTTAATTGGCCCTAGTTGACTCAAACACGCACGTACTTCAATACCATGAAATTGCTTTAGATACTTTTTTGCAATAGCGCCTGCGGCAACCCGAATAGCGGTTTCGCGCGCAGATGAACGGCCACCACCACGGTAATCGCGAAGGCCATATTTGTGCCAGTAGGTATAGTCACCGTGGCCTGGGCGAAATACGTCTTTAATTTTGCCATAATCTTGTGAACGTTGATCGGTATTTTCAATTAATAAACCAATGCTGGTACCAGTGGTTTTACCTTCAAAAACGCCCGCTAAAATTTTGATTTGGTCGCTCTCACGGCGCTGCGTGGTATAGCGACTTTGCCCAGGTTTGCGTCTGTCTAAATCGTGTTGTATGTCGGCCTCAGTGATTTCAAGGCCTGCGGGCGTGCCATCCACTACGCCGCCTAATGCAACGCCGTGGCTTTCGCCAAAGGTGGACACTTTAAATAACTGCCCTATGCTATTACCTGCCATTAACTTTCCTCATTCCTAATGACTTATAGCCGAGAATTAACTCGGCTATTGTTTTGCCCAGCCATTTCGGATGAATGGCTAGTACTAATTATTACTGTGCAAAGTAGGCATCTAGTTGTTGTTTGCTAATAACAAACACCCCTAATCCGCCTTGTTCAAACTCAATCCATTCAAATGGTGCGCCTGGATACAGTGCATCCATATGTACCATAGAGTTACCTACTTCGACAAATAACAAACCGTTATCTGTTAGATGCTCACTAGCTTGATCTAAAATAGTACGTGTTACATCAAGGCCATCGTGTCCCGATGCTAATCCAAGCTCTGGTTCATGGTGGAATTCACGTGGTAAATCAGCCATATCTTCAGCGTCAACGTACGGTGGATTTGCTACGATTAGGTCGTATTTTTGCCCAGGTACACCACTGAATACGTCAGACTGAATAGGCAGTACGCGGTCACTTAGTTGATAGTCAGTGATGTTAATATCAGCCACTTCAAGCGCTTCATAGGATATATCAACCGCATCAACTTGCGCATTTTCGAACGCTTGTGCCAAGGCAATAGCAATACAACCTGAGCCTGTACATAAATCTAAAATACGCCCTACTGACTCTGGTTTTTCTAACCAAGGGGTGAAGCGATTATTAATAAGCTCAGCAAAAGGCGAGCGAGGGATTAATACGCGTTCATCCACATAAAATGGCATGTTAGCAAACCATGCAATGTTGGTAAGGTAAGGTACTGGGGTAAAATCGTTAATGCGCTCGGCAATTAAGCCCGCTAAACGATTTTTTTCAGTACTGGTTAAACGCGCATGCATCAGCTCTTTGGGTGCATCGATAGGCAAACTAAGCGCCGGTAATAACAAACTTACCGCTTCATCCCATGCGTTATCGGTGCCATGACCAAAGAAAATACCGCTACTTGCAAATTGACTAGTTGTCCAACGAAGCCAATCGTGTAAGGTTGAAAGTTCTGCAACAGCTTCATCTAGGGTTGCTTCTTCTATTAGTAATTCACTCATCAGTGTTATCTGCCTGCTACTTTCAAAAAAAATAAACTCAATCGGGGCGCATCATTGGCCCCATGATTGCCTATTGTATACCCAAGCCACCTTTAGGTGCGAGCGCAGTTAGTGTTAAAAGCGATTTAGGTAAGGCTTTGATTGCAAATAATAGTCACTCTATTGTGCAAATCAATAACGCAGTATAAATCGCTTTTAAACTAACCTTAATGGCGCTGTACTATGCACCTCAAAGCTGCTTGGGTATCACACCTTTTTACTCGATTTTTACCGCTTTTTTGTTTAAACTGCCGCTATGAAAAAAGATCCCCACTCAAACAGCCTAATTAGTCCTGACGACATTGACTTGTTTCGTCAAAGTATCAGTGGTGCGCGTGTATTTAAACAAGACACTCACCGTTTTAGCAATAAACCTAAAGTGTCACAAGCGAAGCAATTTGCCCAGCAAAAAAAGCAACAACAGTCAGAATTTTTCTTTTCTGATGAATATGTGCCCGATATAGACACACATGGTACCGTTAATTATGTACAACAGGGTCAGGATCGTTTTTTAGCCAAACAACTTCGTCGAGGGGATTTTATTCCTGATTTAACCCTCGACCTGCATGGCTTAAATAAAGAGATAGCCAAAGATGAACTCGCAGGGCTTATTCATGAGTGCAAAAAAAAGCATTACTATTGCGCTTGTGTTGTACACGGAATTGGCGGCCATATCCTCAGGCATAAAGTACCGCAATATTTAGTGCAACACCCCGATGTAATTGCTATGCACCAAGCTCCGCTTGAGTATGGCGGTAAAGGGGCGGTACTCATATTAATTAACTTACCGCAAAGTGATGAGTTTAGGCGCTGAGCACTAGAGCCAATCAATAAGAGCCTTTTTTAGTGCATATATTTTCGATTATATTTCCGCTTATTTTTATTGTGTTATGCGGCTACATAGCAAGCCGAAGTCAGTTTTTAGAACGCATTCATATAACGGGGCTCAGTAAATTTACTTTTTACATTAGGGCGTGTTGATCTTTGTGGTATGAAAAACAAACAGCATGAAGATAAGGTATAATTGAATTCGCCAGAAAACTTTACACCGAACCTACATGCCAAGATTAATGTTAACAGACGGGACATGGAATGTCTTATCAAAAGTAATGTACTTAAGTGGTCGATTTTATAATAAGCCCGACCATAGAAAAACGATCCAAGGCATACT
>NZ_PNCN01000057.1:0-35914 GCF_005886135.1 Pseudoalteromonas sp. S4741
TGAACGCCTCGAAGAAATGGACAATGCCAATCCACAATTGGAACCTGACATTGTCGCAATTAGCCATTCACTTCGAAGGTAGGTTAGATGGCGTGCTAGATATTTAGCAATTTAGGCTGACACAGAATTCTGAACGCCCTCTTAAAAGCTGAACATAAAGGAGTGCTAGTTGTTTTTAGAAATGATAAGCCATTTTATGTTGGTATATAGATCTTTTTAGCTATTAACTAGAATCGTATATTTAACTAAATCGACATGACTATATAGATTTTTGACACCTTTACCCTCTTCAATGAATCCTACTTCATCGAGGTGTATACCTGCAGTATTACCTTCTATTACGCGTCCTTTAGCAACTAATACATCATTCTTCACTAGAGATATGATTTTATTATTAAGTTCACCATTCTTATATTCCATTACATTTTCCTTTTTTGATTGAAGATGCAACATATCAGATTAGTCGACAGTATAAAAAATAAGATACTTACGCAACCTTAGAAACTTGCGCTGTGCTAAAAAGAAGTATGGCACCTAATAATAGTTATTTGTTATGCACAAAATGACAGTGTATTTTATTAACGATTGGTGGTTATTCTAGCGCGGGTTACTTGTCCAAATTGCGAAGCTAAAGCAACAATTACATCACGCAAAAAGCAAAGCGCCCATGTGGTTAATTTATATTGCTCGTGTACTAACACTAAAGAATGCGGGGCTACGTTCCGTATTACCCAATCGTTTGATCACTTCTTAAACCCGCCTTGTAAAACCACTGCGCAGTTAGCGGCATCGCTTATTAAAAACCTACCGCGTGAAGAACAATTAGAATTAATTGGGCTATAAACTAAATTCCACACCTAATGACCGTTCAAAATTTCCACTTTTTCAAGTATGTATAAAAAACAGCAATCAATGATGATTAAAAAAGCAACTAGATTTATTTTTTAAAAGCGTAAATTTAATCTCTCCTTAGTTGATTTTCATTAGTATAAATGCTAACCAACAGTATCAGGTTAATACCTACTAACACAAATACGATATCCCAAAGTTATCCACAATGAGAACATTTTCTGTCCCTTGCAAAAGATCCTTGATCACATTATCTTGGTATTGAAACTGAGATTAGCACTACATCTTGTGGTGTTTTTCAGTGGAGGGGCTAACACCATACGCCAATATGGTGTTAGTAAAGTCACTTGCTGAGATTTCAGCAAACGCTTATTTGTACAAAAACAGCGTAACGTATTCTGAAATTATCGGCAAGTTAGTTTTATATTTTTTTGGAGGGTAAAAAGTTGAAATTCAGCTTATCCTTAGAAATTTCGGAACGAGCAATTATTAATGTTATACACCTAATAATTGCAATCAGTAGTTTGCTAGCAATGTAATTATAGAGGGCTAAAGAAATTTAGCCCTTTATGTTTTCCTTAACTTTATATGATCTTTTCCCTGGAACTGGTGGTTTTTCTTTTGGCTTAACAACTGAGTGGTACACCCAGTTGCGGCGCTTAACGTTTGTGTTTTTTCTTTTAGGTCGGGTACCTTTTTAGCTAACCACTTTGCTGCAATATCTGCCATCGTGGGCAAGCCCTTGACATTGTTTCGCATGAGTTTAAGTACGAGGCGTGGGTCTTTGTCTTGGCTTATCCAGTTTTGAAAATGAGGTATGTAATCTTGCGCTTCTTTGTATGCTGAGCCCTGGATAACGGCCAAGCGATATTATCACTTGTTTACCACCTACACGACAACGATACTGCCATGTAATTGTGCCCTTAGCAGATACCCTTACACTTAAACTATCTCTATGCGATAATACACACGGTCTTTGATTTTTGCCTAGCAGCTTTCTTATTTTCGTTTAACTGATTGTCATTTAATTTTTTATAAACAGTTAGCAAAAAATTTATACGCGAATTTATACACACCATGCAAATATTAAAGTGCTTTCTAAAATAGACAATAAATAACAAAAGCAAATAAAACCCACGAATATATAGGGCTTAAAGAAAGAATGAGCGAACCAACATACTACGAAAACCAAGCAACAATCTATTGGCACGACTACGAAACCTGGGGGGCAAGCCCGCAAAAGGATAAGCCGAGTCAGTTTGCCGGTGTACGCACCGATCTTGATTTAAATATTATTGGCGAGCCGCTTATTGAGTACTGTAAGCCTCAAGCGGATTATTTACCGCATCCTGAGGCGTGTTTAATTACTGGTATTACCCCACAAGTGGCGATGCAAAAAGGCTTAGTTGAGGCTGAGTTTATTGCTAAAATTCATGCCGAATTTAGCGTGCCCAATACCTGTGTGGCTGGTTATAACAGTATTCGCTTTGATGATGAAGTAAGCCGATATAGCTTTTATCGTAACTTTTACGACCCATATGAGCGTGAATATAAAAACAATAACAGTCGTTGGGATATTATAGATTTAGTGCGTGCCTGCTATGCACTTCGGCCTGAGGGTATTGAGTGGCCATTAAAAGAAGATGGCAGCCCAAGTTTTAAACTTGAGCATTTAACTGTCGCTAATGGTATTGAACATGCCGCTGCGCACGATGCATTAAGTGATGTAACGGCTACCATTGCACTGGCTAAATTAATAAAAGAAAAGCAACCTAAGCTGTATCACTTCTTTTTTAGTTTGCGCAATAAAAAAGCCCTTGTTGAATTGGTGGACGTGTTTAACATGACCCCATTAGTGCATACATCGTCGCGTATTCCAGCAACCCAGGGTTGTACCACGTGGGTGGCACCTATGAGCTTTCATCCTGTTAATAAAAACGCAGTTATTTGTTTTGATTTAACCCAAAACCCACAGGTATTACTTGATTTAAATGTAGAAGAGCTACGCAAGCGTTTATACACCAAACGTATAGATTTAGCAGAGGGTGATTTACCCGTAGGTTTAAAGCTGGTGCATTTAAACAAGTGCCCTATTTTAGCGCCAGCTAAAACGCTACTGCCTGAAAACGCTGCTCGCTTGGGTATTGACCGCGAGCAATGCTTGGCTAATTTAGCCATTTTAAAAGCCAATACCGAGCTTCGCGATAAAGTCACTGAGGTATTTAATGAGCAAGGCGATTACAGCGCCACCACAAACGTGGATTACTTATTATATGATGGGTTTACTAGCCATGCTGATAAAGCTAAATTTGCGATTATTCGTGATGCAAAACCTGAAGACTTGGCAAGTTTAAAGCTTGAATTTGAAGACCCTAAATTCAATACTTTATTATTTAGATACCGCGCCCGTAACTGGCCACAAACGCTAAACCAGCAAGAGCTTGATCAATGGCGTCAATATTGCCAAAGCAAGTTAATGCATGGCGAAGATCAACCATCAATCAGCGCGCAAGATTTTATGATCACTCTTGAAAACCTAGCGCATGAACATGACGACAGTGAAAAAAATCTTACAATTTTAAAAGCGCTGTATAAATACGCGCAAAGCATGTAATTTGCTTTAGTGTATATAACCCATGAAAAACGCGACACTTTAGCAAAAAGTGTCGCGTTTTTTGTATATAGTTAGGTAAGCGAAAGTTAATCCCACAAAGAGAAGTACTAGAGGAGTAAATGAGAAAAACATAAAAACAACATTCATTTTTTATGTGTATCACTTTCTCTAAAAACGCAGCGTCTCTTAGCCTCTCTGTGAACAGTTTACTTTTACCAATTACATTACTTTTTATGCAGTGCTTCAATACGCGCTAGTAAACTTGAGGTATCGTACCTGCCGCCGCCAAGTGCCTGAACATCAGCGTAGTATTGATCGACCGTTGCAGTCATTGGCAGCGTTGCACCGTTATTTTTAGCTTCATCGAGTGCAATACCTAAATCTTTACGCATCCAATCTACAGCAAAACCAAACTCGTACTCGCCTGCCCACATTGTTTTGTAGCGGTTTTCCATTTGCCACGAACCAGCTGCGCCTTTAGAAATGGTTTCTATTACTTTTTCGCCATCAAGCCCTGCTTGTTTAGCAAAATGTAAGCCCTCAGCTAAGCCTTGCACTACACCAGCAATACAAATTTGGTTGACCATTTTACATAATTGCCCTGAGCCAACTTCCCCTAATAACTGGCTAAAACGGCTAAACGCCGCCATGATAGGTTGTGCTTTAGCAAATACCGTTTCGTTGCCACCGGCCATAACGGTTAACACCCCGTTTTCAGCACCTGCTTGACCGCCTGATACTGGCGCATCAATAAAGTCGATATGCTGTAAAGCCGCTTTTGCCGCAACTTCACGCGCTACCTCAGCAGAAGTAGTTGTGTGATCGATTAAAATCGTGTTTTTTTCCATACCAGCTAAAACGCCATCATCGCCGTATACCACTGACCGTAAGTCGTCGTCATTGCCAACACACATAAATACCATATCGGCACCACTTGCAGCTTCACGCGGAGTAGGTGCAAAACTACCGTTAAAATCTTCAACCCATTTTTGTGCTTTAGCTGCTGTGCGGTTATAAACACATACGCTGTGCCCCGCTTTTGCTAGATGCCCTGCCATTGGGTAACCCATTACGCCTAAACCTATAAATGCAATTTTAACTGACATAAAAATGACCTATTTAACTGATAACTTAGAAACATAAGCTCGATTATGTCAATCGGCCGCAAAAAAAGCGAATGAAAGTCTTTTAAAATTTCCCTCATACGGAAATTAGGTAGGTAATCTATGGATAGTATTTATCAATTTAACGCACCACTTTGTAATAACGATGATTTTTCTTTGAGTCAGCTAAAAGGAAAAGCGGTTCTTATTGTTAATACCGCCAGTAAATGTCATTTTTCTGCGCAATTATGCGCGCTAGAAAAGCTATATCAACAATACAAAAACGATGGGTTTACTATTTTAGCCTTTCCGTGTAATCAATTTGATAAAAATGAGCCATTAGAGGGAATGGCTATTAAAGACTATTATCAAAAACATTTTTCAATTAATTTTGAGGTGTTTAATAAGGTCATGGTAAATGGCCCAGATACGCATCCACTGTTTAGTTATTTAAAATCTCATACACGGGGTATTGCACAAAACCGAGCAATAAAATGGAACTTCACTAAGTTTTTAGTTAATGCACAAGGGCAGCTGGTTGCTCGCTATGCACCGCGAACTAAACCGGAGTCATTACATAATGTAATAACAAGCTGCTTAGAATCAGTGCCCGTTATAAAACCGACGACCGCTCGTTTAGGAGTCCGTTCGGCTGTATTAAAATAATCCTGTCGTAATTAAAACAACAAGAGTGAGGCATCTATAGTAAGAATAGTTTATGGTAATAAAATAATTGATTACTTGGAGCTAGTTAATGGATATTGCTTTTTTTAGTGCTCAGAAATATGAGCGCCCTTTTTTTGAGCAAAGTTTAAATGGCTTTTCTAACATCACTATTACTTATTTTGAGCAAAGTTTATCGGCGCAGACGGCAATATTAGCTAAAAACTTTGACGCTGTGTGCGTATTTGTCAACGATTCTGTTGATAAAGCGGTAATTGAGCAACTTGCCACATTGGGTGTTAGCGCTATTTTATTACGCTGTGCGGGGTTTAATAACGTTGACTTGCCCGTTGCCAAACAGCATAACTTAAGCGTATTACGCGTACCCGCCTACAGCCCTGAGGCAGTCGCGGAGCATTGTGTTGCCCTTATGCTTACCCTCAGCCGTAAAACACACAAAGCTTATAACCGCGTACGCGAAGACAATTTTGATTTAAATGGCTTACTTGGGTTTAACTTACATAACAAGACCATAGGTATTATAGGCTGCGGTAAAATAGGCCTTGCACTGTGTAACATTTTAAATGGTTTTGGCGCTAACGTTTTAGTGTGTGACCCTTTTGCAAAACCAGGCAATTACACTATTACCGATTTAAATACCCTACTTGCCCAAAGCGATATAATTTCACTGCACTGCCCGCTGAGCGAAGATACGCATCATTTAATCGATGACGTTGCATTTAATAAAATGAAAACCGGGGTCATGCTCATTAATACTTCGCGCGGTGCGCTGGTAAACAGCCAAGCGTGTATTAAAGCACTTAAATCACAAAAACTGGGGTATTTAGGGCTTGATGTGTACGAACAAGAATCAGAGCTGTTTTTTAAAAACCACAGTGAAGAAATAAATCAAGACGATATATTTTCTCGCTTAGTGAGTTTTAGAAACGTGTTAATAACAGGGCATCAAGGCTTTTTTACTCAAGAAGCTCTAACCGAAATCGCTAATATAACATTACAAAATGCAAACGAGCTTGCTCAAGGGCAAACGCTAACCAATCAAGTATTGTAATATCAAGTCATTTAAACTGTAAAAAGCGAACTTTCGGGTGACTCCCAATAGTTCGCTTTTTAAAACGGCATTTTTAAATTCGCGTTTAAAAGTTTTTAACCAAACGCTACATTTACAAATACTAAGGTCATAAGTATAGGACACACAAAGCGAATATATTGTGCAAACCAATAGTGCGGCCCACTACTTGCCTTGTGCAGCTTATTACCACGTTGCCATAGCCAGCCTACCGTTATAAAGTAAAACAGCCCCATTAACGGCAATTGGTATTGGGTAAATACCATAATCACTAAACCAAACAACCAATCAAAGTTTAAAATAATGGTACTGGCACAAATAAGCACAACAGCACTGACTGCCCATGTTGCTTTGGTTCTATCTACACTGTGGTTTTCAACCAAAAATGCCACAGGGATCTCAGTTGACGAAATAGTTGAGGTAACTGAAGCTATCGACATCAATACAAAAAATAATAAGCCAACCAATAAACCAATTTCACCCATAGTGCCAAATAGCTCAGGTAATATGGCAAAAATAAGTTGTCCCTCACCAATTAATTTACCGTTATTAAATACTTCAACGCCATTGTACTGGGCAACATAAATAGCCGGAATTATTAATAAGCCCGCCAAAAACGCCACGCTGGTATCAAGTAGCGCAACACTTGCGGTTAATTTTGGTAAGTTAGCTCCGGGTTTTAAATATGAGCCGTAAATCATCATACAGCCTACCCCAAGCGACAACGAAAAAAACGCTTGCCCCATTGCGGCAATAATTAAATCAGGGTCGAGTATTTTGCTAAAGTCAGGCACTAAATAGGCAGCAAACCCTTCGCTTGCGCCATCTAACGTTGCAATATAAATAATAAGCCCAATGAGGAGAACAAGTAAAAGCGGCATTAAACGGCGTGACCAGGTTTCTATTCCCGACTTCACCCCTTTTAAAATAATACTGGCGGTTAGAATAAGCATAAGCGGCGTAAAAATAAAATTACGTAACATAGAGTCACTATGTAAAAACTCACTCAAGCTCTGCAAGCCAAAAAAGCTACTTATAGGCTCTATAGCGTAGGAAAGCATCCAACCGGCCACAATTGAGTAAAAACTTAACATAACGATGGCACCGGCAAGGCCAATATAGCCTGCTGCGGCTCCCACTTTAGGGGCGTGATCTTGCCATGCTTGGCTTAGTGCTTTAACAGGGTTAGCTTGGGCTTTGTAACCTAAATACAGCTCGGTGTACAAAGCAGGTAACGCCAGCAAAAAAATAACGATAAAGTAAACCAGTAAAAATGCGCCGCCACCATGATTAGCAGCCTGCGTAGGAAAACCCCATATATTACCTAAGCCTACCGCTGCACCGGCTGCTGCCAATACAAAACCTAGTCGACTTTGAAAACCATCACGCACTTGTGCCATACACCTACAAATCTGTTATTATTTTAACGAATGCGAATTAAACCATATTTAAGAGCGACTGAGTAATAAAAATGTACTTAGCGCTCACAACAACTAACAACCGCTCACAAACTATCCAGCTTTGGGTAATAAATATGTAATCGGTCGTCATTTATAACGAGCAATGATGAGTGTAACTTACTTTGAAAACCAGCTAGCAGTCACGCCCGCTTTAGCAAATAACAGCCATTGCATTGCGTTGCTTAACGCGACCACCCTCAATGTGGGTGAATTTGACTTACCCCACTATTTAAGCCCTTTTGAGCTCAATGTTATTAATCGGCGTAAAAACCCACAAGCTAAACAAGAATATTTAGCCACACGTTTAGTGCTTAAATACCTAGTAAAAACCGCTTGTTCTTCTTATGCATCATTAAAGCTGTGTGATATTAGTTCTGAATTTAACCCCGATAAAAGTAAATTAGAATTACATATTAAAAATACAACAGGCGTGATCAGTTGCTGTATTTCTCATTCTCATGGTTTTGTAGGTGCAGCGTTAAATGTAGCATCAACTCAATTTGGCTTTGATATTGAAAAAATTAATTTAAAGCGCCCTTTTAATAAACTCGCTAAGCACTTTTACCACCCAGCCGAAGTGAGCTTAATAACCAATATAGATAACATAACAACTCAAGCACATCATTTTTTTAGGATTTGGACATTAAAAGAAGCGCTGGCTAAAGCCACCAGACGCCCCATTGCTCAATTATTAAGCCCTAATGTGTTTAACGAACTTAATAACACTCAGCTGACAGCTTGTAGCAATACCGTGGTTGGAGCACATAACGACATGTTTGATATTAGCGTTGTGGCAAAAAAAAGCACCGACTGGCGGTGCTCAATAATAACTATTAACGATTTACGCAGCGCAATCACTTTCTAGTAATCGACTATGAATCGCTTGAACCACAGCATCAGACTCGCTTTGCTCAACTAAAAAGCACAAGTTATGTTTACTTGCACCATGACAAATGAGTCGAATATTAAAATCACTTAATACTTTCATTAAATTCATTTCATGTTGGCGCAAAACAATTTCAGAGCCAATTAATGCCACCAGCGTTAAATTGTTTTCAACCGATACATGGCAAAATTCAGCAAGCTTATCTAAACATGCTTGATCTAGCTCTGGACGTGATGCATTAGGCGCATTATCAAGGGTAATTGCCACACTAATTTCAGAGGTGGTGACCAAATCTACCGAAATATTGCACTCACTTAAAATAGTAAATATACGCGCTAAAAAGCCACTGGCTAATAACATTTCTGGGCTTTTAAGGGTTAATAATATTTGATTTTTACGTTGCGTTACCGCACGAATACCAGGTAGCTGCGATTTTTCACGTTCAATCCACGTACCGCCAAGTTCTGGCTCTGTGCTTGAGCCAACAAACACATTAATATGGCTGCGACTGGCAGGCAAAATTGTAGCTGGGTGCAGCACTTTAGCGCCAAAGGTCGCCATTTCTGCTGCTTCATCAAAACTTAAACGCGCAATAGGAGTGGCTTTTACACACAAACGAGGATCGGTGCTAAAAATACCCACTACGTCAGTCCAAATATGCACACTTTTAGCGTTAATAGCCTCAGCAAGCAGTGCAGCACTATAATCTGAGCCACCTCGACCGAGCGTGGTCGTTAAATTGTTTGCATCGCTACCAATAAACCCTTGGGTTACAATAACGCTATCATCAAGCAGCGGAATTAAATGTGTTTTAGCGGCTTGCGCTGTGGCGCCCACATTTGGTGTTGCTTTACCAAATTGGCTATCGGTTTTAAGCACCTGGCGCACATCAAAACGAGTGGCATTTAAACCCTTTAACCTTAGTATTTGGGTAAATAAGTACGACGATAAACGCTCGCCAAAGCTAAGTAGCTCATCGAACTGCTGCTCTGTATTGAGTGTTTGTGCCGCCAACGTTTGAAATGCATCAAGCGTTTGATTAAACCCAAGGGCTAAATCATCATCTAACGACAGGTCATTTAAAATAGCCTGCTGAATCGCAAGTACACCATCAATATGCTGTTGGCGTTTAGCGGCTTCAATACCCGCTTTGCAAAGCTCCACTAAATGATTGGTCACTCCGGCACTGGCGCTTACTGCAACAATACGTACATTTTTATCGTTTACGATAATTTCGCTACAACGGCTCATCGCCTCAAAGTTAGCAACGCTGGTGCCACCAAATTTGGCAACAATGTAATCTGATTTTGTGCACTGTGAACTTTGTGGCACTGATTGGGTAGTCATTTCGTCTCCTTTCGCGGCATCCAAACCGCAATAAAACAAGAAGAACTTGGCAGGAAATAAAGATAAGAAAAATCTACTGCCAGAAGCTCTCCACCTAAATTGGTGACAGTTTTGAGGATTCAGCCCCATAAACCGAAAAACAATAGTAACGACCCATTATTTTCCTCGGCGAGTACTTCCCTCCTAAATGGTCGCAGGCTGTCGTTGCCTCACATTAAGTACCTAAGTATCGCACCTCTTCTGAATGTATTATTAACCTGTGGCTAATAAAACAAAACCGCACTAAGAGTGCGGCTTTGAAAGTTATCGTTTAGACGTCTAGCTGTCAAGTCGTTTTACACTAAAATCAAATAAAACTACCCATTAAGTAAGAGCCCGCATAACCAAAGGTGTAACACAGTAATAAATACAGCGATAAGCGAAGGTAACTTGCAAACGTCAGCTCTTTTACCTTACTCATGGCTATAATACCGGCTGCCGAGCCAATGATTAGCATAGAGCCACCTACACCGGTTGCATACGTAAACGACAACCAATGCTGTTGACTCATTACAATGTCGGCTTTTAATAACGCTGCCGTTAGTGGCACGTTATCAACACCTGCAGATAAAATACCCATTAAGTAGTTTGCGTACTCTGGCGCCATTACCGTATACAAATTAGTAAATTGGCTCAGTACCCCAACTTCTTTTAACGCACCAACAAGCAGTAACACACCCACGAAAAACAATAAGGTGTCGTACTCTATGTCGCGTATAAAATCGATCATATCTTTGTTGATGTCTTTTTTGCGCATTAAAAATTGCGCGACTAAAAACATAATAGATAAACCCAATAAAAAAGTAAGCAGAGGCGGTACACTGTATAAAACACTCAATGTAAGCGTAGCAATAACCGTAGTGAAGAAAATAACCGCAATGGTTATGTCGGTTTTTTCAATACGTTTAAATTTAGTTTTTTTAAACTCGAGTTGCTTATTCATGCCAATTGATAACAAAGTAGCGAGTAATAATACACTTAGTAACGCAGGCACAATTAACAGTAATAAATTGCTAATTGATACTTTACCATCAAGGAAAATCATAAGTGTGGTTACATCACCCGTGATAAGTGATACACCACCGGAGTTTACAGCAAATACAATAAGCGTGGCGTACTTAACTAACTTTTTGGCTTCAAGCTTTAATGACATTATAACAGCCAAGGAGATCAGTGTAGCTGTTACGTTGTCGGAAATAGATGAAAATACAAATGCAAAACACCCCACCAAAAACATTAGCTTTCGTTCGCTAATACTGGTTGGCATTATCCGGTTCACAACATTTTCGATAAGTCCTTTGGAGTTTAAATAGGCAACAAAGGTCATTGCGGCCATTAAAAACAGCCATAAGGAAGCAATTTCTAAAATATTGTGGTCTAGGAGGGTTTGAATCGTTTCGGGGCTTTGCCCATTAAGAGGAAAAATAAAGGAGATAATCCAACAAAGTGTACCAAAAAATAATGTCGTTTTTGCTTTGTTTACGTGGATCACATCCTCAATAACGATAAGCAAAAATGCAATCGCTATCAGCGTCAGGATAATCGAGGAAACCATGATATTAAACAACCTTCGGGGTTAAGTAAAAATTGAAACCATGTAAAAAATATACCCACAAACTCTATGTGCCTATATTCGGCGCGGATACTATCACTAAGCGGGTGTAAAAACTATTATTAAATCGTCGCAAAAACGAATACCATATAAGTTCGAGAAATATAAAATAACGAATACTAGGAAGTTGCAACGCCTTATGATCCCAGCTAAAAAGCTACTTAATACCCTAAATGAACACTGGGGTGTATTAGAGCTATTATTTAAGCGCTTTAAAATGGCCGACTTTAGTATTAAAGATCTTCAAAATGCCATTAAGCAAAAGCAACCCACGTGGAATAATGAGCGTATTTATAAAGAAACCAACCGGTTATTGAATCAAGAAATTATTATTCCGCTGGCTAAATCGTCACAACTGGAAATTAACCGCGCCATTGCCGACTTTGCCACCTTTTTACTGCAAGAAGAACATTTAGGCTTAGCACAAGAAATTAGTGTCTTGGTTGATGATTTGGCCCGTTTAGGTAATCGGCTATTCAATGCCGGTGAAATGGAAGATTTTGATGATTTACGCCGCTTTAGCCGTATTATGGATGATCGGGTGCGTAAAATAATCAAACTGTTTTTGCACAACGAAAACGCTATTTTAAATATTGTTGAGCAAGCCAAATCTAATAATGCGGTGCAGTCGCTACAAAAACGCTATAAAGCCGTGATAGAAGCGTTTGATGAGTATATAGAACCCATGCTGGAAATGGTGGATATTAGAGGCGACTTTCATGCCTGCTTTACCCTTATTGAGCAACAAATTAGCACCCAAATAGAACACATTGAACGCTCAGGCAAAGCGTACAACGATAAACGCATGCTTGAGCAATTGCGTACCCGCATTCTAGAAATGCACTTAGTTGGCCGGACAAGCTTACGAAAAAGTGCCGATATGCTTATGCCACTGCGTGAAGAGTTGCGCCGTAATAACCTTATTACCCGCCAAGCGGCAAAAGTTTTAGGGCTAATTCGTAAAAACGGGGTGGATAATATGCTCAGCGCCGTGCAACCCCATTTTGTAAGCGATGCGCAAAAGTATTCATTGGGTCAACAGCGTCATATTGTTGCCTATATGGCAAGCCTAGCTGAGTTTGAACACCACGAATATCAGCTACCAGAACAAAATGATGTGCCCGCGTTTGTCACGCCAAACATTCCTGACTACCACGATGTAAAAGCGCAATTTACCAAACGCTTTAAAAAGCAGCGTAAAAAACCACAGCCTTTGCTGCAATTTTTAGACGAAAGCTACCCTGAACTTGAAGCCGATGAAATGTTGTTTTTATATCAAAAGTTGGTAAGCGATAACACCCTAGAAATTAGCCAAAGCGATAAAAAAGCCCGCGTTAACATTGCAGGCCAGCACTTTTCTTTGTACCCCTTTAATTCAGAGCCTCAGGCTGATAAAGCCGAGCACGAGTAATCACCATGACACAGATAAACTTAAATGAGCTTTCTCACTTACAAGCCATTAATAAAAAATTAGTCGCGGGTTACCACATTTGCGAACAAGACACCCTAATATGGCAAGAGCTTGACCAACAAATTGAAGCTTACAGCGCCTTATTCACAGCATTAGGCCATGATTTAAAGCACGACAGTCGTGGCTTTTATTATTTTGCTAGCGATGAAAGCACCCCCAATATGGGCAAAATATCGCGCGCGATAGCGCTCACTATTTATATCTTAATCGAACACTTTGCCAACACAGGTAAAGACCCAATGCGTGCATTATTTGATGAGCCAAACGATTTAGAGCTAATGCAAACCTTGGTACAACTTAATAAACATTTATTTGATCAGCTTGAAATATTCTCGGGTTCTGATTTACGCAAAGATGTGTATTTACGCATGGTACGTTTAGGCCTTGCCCGCGAAGTGGAAGGCGGCTTTATGCTACAGGCGCCAATTCATCGCTATATTGATGCCTTAATGGAAGTAAATGAAGAAACCTTTTTAGGAGAGGACGAGGAATGAAAAACTTATACGGACTGAGTAAACTCGCCCTACTTAATACTGCAGGCTATGCAAAGTGTGTGATCCCACTTGATAAAAGTAGCTCGATTTGTGCGCCTAACAACACAGGTAAAAGCTCAGTAATTAATGCACTGCAATTTCCGCTAATTAATGATTTACGCCTTACCGAGTGGGATGGCCACGATTTAGATGAAACCCGTAAGTTTTATTTTTCATCAGATCAATCGTACATTTTATTGCAAGCCGATTTACCCCATGGCTCAGTTGTCATTGGCGTAGCCGGCTTAGGTAAAATTGCCGGTTATGCACACCAATACTTTTGCTATCAAGGCAAACTTGATTTAGCCCAGTACACCCAAGGCAATACCATTATTAAGTTTACCAAGCTGTTTAATCACTTAAAGCAGCAAGGTTACAACCCGATAGAGCTTAAAGCGCAAGAGTTAAACGCCCTACTTACAGGCGGTGCAACGCAATTTGATGGTGAGATCAATTTAAAAATGATCCCCCTTAACAACGTTCAAGACTCTGCAATATACAAAGAAATATTTCGTCGTATTCTTAATTTACATAAATTAGGTGCAAACGACGTTAAGCGCTTTATGTTACGTGTGTTTGAACGCCACATGTCAAATTCAAAGGTCGACTTTTACGAAGTATGGCGCCGGTCGTTTGATAAAGTAAACCGCGCAAAACGTGAATTAAAAGCCCTTGAGTCAATGCAAGAGCCCATAGCCGCCCTTGAATCAATGCTTGAAAACCAAACAGTACTTAAAGGTAAACTGGCCGCTTATGCACCAAAAATTGACCAAGCACTGATTGATTTTGATACGTATCAGGAAGAGCAACTAAGCGAGCTCAACATCGCTCTTGAAGATATTGAGCACGAAAAACACGAGTTTGAACAAAAACAAAGCCTATACGTTCAACAATCACGCGATATAGAGCGCAAACAAACCCAAATTGAACAGTGGTTTTTAGATTACAACGCCCTTAAAAGTGAGTTTGAGCTGGTTAATAAAGCCACGCTAAAAACCGGCTTAACGCAGTTAAAAAATGACTACGAGTCGTTGTCACACTCAATAACGAGTGCTCAAGGGCAAAGCCTGCACACCCTTGATTACCGCATTGGCGAAACACAAAAACAAATTAAAAGCTTAAAGTTACAACTTAAAAACTTAGAATATAATTTATTCACTCGTATGCGTGAAGACTTATCACTGAAAGAAGTTGAAGAAATATCGCGGCTATTAAACCCCGATCTTCTCTCCTTTGCCACCACCAGCAATGGCGATATAACCATTGATGATGACGACGCTTTCGGTGAATTTTTATCACAGCTTAGTGAAAACGTGAAAGGCGGTGTGCTCACCCTGCCCGGTGCCAGTATTAAACTTAAAAAACTCTCACCTGTGCAAATGCAAAGCGGCGAAAACAAAGAGCAACTGAGTGCTCAATTAACTGCGCTTGAGCAATCATTAAAAGAGTTCAAACAACAGCGTGAGGTGGCCGCCAATGTTGCAGATAAGCAAAAAGAAAAAGACGCGCTATACGATGAGCTTATGAGTGCTGAAAGTGCACTTAAACGCTTAGAGCAATTTGAAGTGATGCAACAATCGGTTGACGCGCAGGCGATGCTAAAAGAGCAGCTTTTAGCCGAACGCGAACAAGTTGACGACTACCTACAAGATATTCAAAAAAACAGTGGCTCAATTGCTGACAGACGATCACTAATCAAATCAAAACAAGCGCAAATTAATCGTCAAACAGAGCGCCTGCGCCAAGTTAAAACCGAGCGTATTGACCACACGTTAGATTTATACAGTGGTAAAGTGACGCCTTACATGATTGATATAAAAATCGATTTTGATAATTTAAGCGATTTAATTCATCACTTTAATAAAGACTGCCAAGAGCTTCGTAATTTCGATATAAATGTACGTAATACCTATATGCATATTTACAATGCAGGTATTACCAAGTTCGATAACGAAAACGATGAGTTTAGTAAATACCAAAAACTTATTAGCGCGTTTCATAATATTGATAACGAACGTGATGCCGTTGAGCGCCAAGGTCGCGTTGCCCTCACCGAAGTGGCCGCCACGATTAAAGGCTTACGTGAAGATTTAGACCGCCTACGCCGTGAAATGAATAGCTTTAATAAAGGCATAAGCCAGCACCGCATTTCAAACCTGCAAGCGTTTAAAATTAATATTATCCCGCGCAAAATGTTGGTAGATAGCATTGATACCATTATCAGTACATCTAACCAAATTGAACAAGGCGATACCCTGGATTTACTCAGCCATGAGCCGTACAGCGAAAGTGCGGTAAACGACGCAAAAGATCATTTAATTAAACTCGCCTCAGACAAAGCAGGCCTGACCCTCACCGATTTATTTGATATTCGTTTTGAAGTGGTTAACCGCGCGGGCGAAACCGAACACTTTGAAAAAATAGATTCGGCTGGTTCAAATGGTACGCGTATCACCATTAAGCTGTTATGTGGCATGTTGTTTATTCGTTACTTATTGAGCGATCAGGAACAAAACTTATACCGTATACCTATTTACATAGATGAAGCGGCTGATATCGATCCGCAAAACCAAAAAGCAATTATAGAAACCGCCCTGAGCTTTGGCTTTGTGCCAATATTTGCTTCGGTTAAACCGCAAATAAGTTGTGATTATATTGTGCCAATTCGTTCAGTAAAAGACGGCGCACAAAACTGGGTAGATGAAAAAGATTGGATTGAGGTTGAACATAAAGCCTCTCTACTGGACTAAGAATTAATTGGCTATTCATCTTAGCCAGCTACACTTATTTTTAGATTTTAAATTACCCTCGCCCATGGTAGTTTAAACAAACGCACTTTATTGGAGCAAACGGTATGAAACATATATTTATTGTCGCAGCACTGGCGCTACTTACCGCCTGTACACAAACGCCCGATTGGGATTACGATAAATCAGCAAACTTTAGTAACTACAAAACGTTTGCTTGGGTAGAAAACGCGAGCCTAACCAAAGACACGAATAACTACCAAATCAGTGGCCTTATGGAAAAACGCGTTCGCAATGCGGTAAACAACCAACTAAGCCAACAGTTAGGTATGCAATTGGTTGACGTAGCGCAAGCTGATGTACTTGTTAATTACCATGCAAGTGTTGATAAAGAGCTAGAAGTAGATACCTTTAACGTAGGCTACGGTGCACGTTGGGGTTACTGGGGCACAGGCTTTAACCACGATGTAAGTGCACGTGAGTATGAAGTAGGCACGTTAGTTATCGATATTATTGATCGTGAGTCAAACCAATTAATTTGGCGTGGTGCTAAAGATGGTCGTTTAAAGAAAAAACAAACACCATCACAACGTGAAGCCGCTATTAAAGAAACGGTTGCCAATATTTTAAGCAACTTCCCGCCAAAAAAGCAGCAGTAAGTTTTAATTAATATTTAAAAAGCCCGCAGGCTCGCGGGCTTTTTTGTGAGAAAAGGAATTTTTCGGTGACATTTAAAAAGCTCCTAACCCTTAGCTTATTTTTACCCCTGCTTTGTGCGTTCCATGCGTACGGCACTCAACTACAGTTAAAGCCTGGTATATGGCAAGGAATTTATAAAGATCATTTTGAGTACAATGTACTGGAAATTAAAGAAAACGGAGAACACCGTTTAATAATAGCAAGTATCGCCAATGCATTTTATAGAAATAAATCAATTGCGTTTAGCAATAATGATATCAAATGCAGTCGCATTAATTGCACTATCAAACTTGTTAGCCCTAATAAAGAACATCTGCAATTTACATTGATTTTAAGCCCCTTTTTAGATAATTCATTCGAGGTGTTAGAAATTTATTCTAATGCAGACGATAATTTTGTAATGTCAAAAACGTACCGATTGGAAGAACAAAAAGGGCAATCTACCGTTCGTACATTTATAGGTAAATACCGCTCTAAAATAGATGAGTTAGCTGCTATAGAAAAGACGGGCCTACATGGTTTTTGGGTAGGATTATTAAATTTAGACGGCAAGCAAGAACTAGCAAGTATTGAATTTCACCCCAATAAAAAGTCGTATTTCAATTATTTTACAAATGGGACCAATGACATAATTAGCACCTCTTTTATGCCACAAGATATTCAAGAAAAAGAGAGGATATTGGAAATAACCACCAGCCACCCACTTTTCGCAAATAAGCTAATTATTCATAAAGACAACCGAGAACTTAAAGGCTATATGTACTCAAACCACAAAGGCACAACACTTCAAACTGGCTCGTTCAAATTATATCGTTTTGAAAGGCCTGAGTACCCTTAAAGCTATCACGATTTATACTTGTGCAATAAATCAAGCGGGATATGGCAATAATCATCAGGGTGATTGGTTAAACGGTCTTGATGCTCGGGATCGCTAGGGACATAATTAGTCAATGGCGCTACTTGTACCGCTATTTTTTTGGCATCGTCCCGCTGGCTAATATAGTCCCTGGCGATGTTTAAATGATTACTGTCTTGGCTAAAAATGGCGGTGCGGTATTTTTCGCCTACATCGTTACCTTGTTTATTGATACTGTATGGGTCAATAATTTCAAAAAAATAGCCGATTAATTCATTTAAGGTCACTTCTTGGCTATCAAAGGTTACTTTCACGCATTCGGCATAGCCATCGTATTCACCTTGTGTTGTGTTACTAGTGCCATTGGCACGCCCCGCCTCAGTAGTCACTACTCCAGGTAAATACTTCATAAATTCTTGCACGCCCCATAAGCAACCACCTGCAAAATAAAGTGTGTGCTGATTTAATGAATGGCTCGGTTGTTGTGTTTGCATAATAAAGTGACCAATGTAAATAACTTATAGGATGCAGAGTTACTATTTTGTAACGCTAGATTTGATTATCAAATGCAGTTTTTTATCATTAATGTACAATAGCGCCCAAAATCACCCTAGCTTAGTGAACTTACCTTATCATGTGATAAAAAATGATAGGTATTTAATTGTTAGCGCCATTGCATGAAATGAGAGTAATGATATGAATCGTGCCCCGCACCTTATAATACCGGCCGTACTAGCCAGTATTTCAACTGTTGCTTATGCAGAGCAGAGTAAAGAAACAGCAACCATAGAACAAATAACAATTGAGGCGTCACCCACCGCCAATACATTACCTGTTGGTACATTTGATTCGCCTATTTCAAATTTAGAGTACGACCCGCGTGTTGACTTGCAATCACGCAATATGGCTGAAGCACAAGCTGATGTAACGATACGCGGTGGTATTTTTGAAAATACCGGCTTTAGAGTCGGCAGTGCAACTCTACTAGACCCGCAGTCTGGTCACTACTTTGCAGAAATTCCTATTGCACCACAAATGCTAACGGGTGCCAGCGTATTAACCGGAGCCGATAATGCACTTTATGGCATGAATAGCTCGGTAGGTACTGTGTCGTTTACTTGGAAACCAATAACAACGGGTGGCAGTGTCTCTTTGGGCGCTGGCTCAAATGACTTTAACCTACAAACAATTCATGCAGGTGTGAGTACTCCAATTGAAGCAAACGCTAATTGGCGTATTGGTTTTGAAGGTGAATATTCGCACTCACAAAGTGATGGTTCAATTGATTTTGGCGATCATGACTTTACCCGTACTTCTGGAAGAGTGCAGTTAACCGGGAGCGATTCACAAACTGATTTATTTTACGGCTTACAAGAAAAGTTTTTTGGTTGGCCAAACCTTTATACCCCCTTTGGTGTAAATGAAACCGAAGACTTAGAAACCCAATTATGGATGCTCAACCATAAGCAAGCCTATGCTACCAACAGTGAATTTGAAGTATCGGCTTATTACCGCAAGCATAACGACCATTATGTTTATTCAAGAGAGAACCCAAGCGCGTTCCAAGCATTTCATGAAACACAAGTAACATCACTGGCTATTTCAGGTCGTCATACGCAAACAAAGTCAGTTGCGGTTAATTACTCGGCGCAATATATAGAAGACAGTATTGACTCCACCACCCTTGAAAATAACTTTACTTCACGTAACTACTTTAAGCTTAGTGTATTGCCTGAATACACAACAGCACTAGCAAGCAACCAGCAACTAACGTTGCGTTTAGGGGCTGCGTTTGATAACACCAGTCGTGATGATTCTGAGCTATCGTTAATTGGTGATGTTAGTTTAAATACCCAAAATAACGATGGCACTGAGCGTACATTGTATTTGTCTTATGCTGAGGCAAGCCAAGTAGCCGGTTATACTGCTATTGGTGGCAGCGAGACTGGTGGGTTGTTCAGAAGTAACGCTAATCTTGAGCGCGAAACCACTAAAAATTTAGAGCTGGGCTTATTGCTTGAGCAACATAGCTGGCAGCTTAATTCCGCGCTTTTTTATCGTAAAGATAACAACCTAACCGATTGGACATTTAACTTTAATTCAAGCTCAGCACGATTTGCACAGCCTGTTGATATTGATACCACAGGCCTTGAGTTTTTAGCCACTAAGCAATTTGATAACGCAGAAATTATTGCCAGCTATACCTACTTACATAAAACAGAAACCTACGGCGCTGAAAATATTGATGCTAGCTTTTACGCCTTAAACTTTCCTGATCATCGTGTAACGCTCGGTGCAATTTGGAACCCGACGGATATGTTAGAGTTTCGAGTAGATAATGAATGGCGTAAACAGCATAACAATGCGCTACGTCGTTCAGGTGACGAGGCGTTATTTACTCAACTGACAGTAAAAATAACTCCACCAGCCCTGCCTAACTTCTTTATCAGTCTTGCAGCTGATAACTTGTGGGATGAGTCGTTTGAAGAAATTCCAGGCACGCCGGGTCGCGGTGAGCAATATACGCTAAGCGCCACGTATAGCTGGTAACAATTTAGCTCGGCGAGGGTGTATCCCACGCTGAGCGTGTTTTTTAAATTGAAATAATAAACAGACTAGCAACAAACTGACTTAAAAATTTTATACCACAGCTCACCCTACTTTACGTACTCTAAAAGCCCAGCGCCTCTTCGCTCTCTTTGTGCATTTATCATTAAAAACGGTATGAACAAAGAGGATTGAATGAGAAGAAAGTGAGAAAAACACGACTCACTAAACCAAGTGATTTTGTGTCTAAGTCACTTACTCTTAAAGCGCAGTGTCTCTTTGCACTCTCTTAGTACTACTTTTAGAAACAAAAAGTACGTGTCTACACTTTTCAAGCGTATAAATTGTAAATATATGTGTATTTAATACAATAAATTAGGTTAATTGCTCTAATTCTGTAATTAACGTTAATGCATGTTCATTGGTTGTCCCGCATACATCTAAAGTGGCGCTAAAATCACTACACACTTTAGGGCGCGACTCATCACCAAATAGCTTACATAAATTACGCTCATCTAGCTGAATACAACGTTCTCCGGCCTTTTTACCATTTGGCATACCCGGTATTGGCGAGCTAATACTTGGTGCAATACAACATGCTCCACAGCCTAAACGGCACGCCATTGATTGTGTTTTCATTATAACCTCAGTAATAAATTTCAATTCTATTGTTGCTGTTTTGCATACAAACAGAGCGATTTGTTCTATTTGCAACCGCATTATGCAATGACTTGTTACATCTTCAAACACACTGTAAACACTTTATTGCGTATCATTAGCCCATCAGCACAATTTATGAAGGAATGCCCTGTGGCGACTAAAAAACAAATAATACTCCCTATCGCGGTCCTTGTTGGTGGCATCGCCCTTGCGGCGGGCTTTTCAGCAATGAAAAAACCACCAGAAGAAAAACCAGAACAAGATACTCGCCCATTGGTTGCAGCACAACCTATTCACCTTGATGCAATCACTCTCGATGTTAAATCGTACGGTATTGTGCAACCTAAAGACCGCACTGAGCTGATTGCTCAGGTAAGTGGCCAAGTTATTTCTGTTGCAGGGCAATTTGTTGAAGGTGCCTTCGTAAAGCAAGGGGATATTTTAGCACGAATTGACCCAAATGATTACGAAGCTGATTTAATTGAAGCCCAGGCTGGGCTCGCCCAAGCAAGTTCAGCGCTTGAGATTGAACGTGCTCAAGCACATGTTGCTAAAGCTGAATGGGAACGCATTAAATCAGACTCAAGCGATATCACCGCTTCTGCGTTGTATTTACGTAAACCGCAATTAGCAGAGAAAATGGCACGTTATCGTTCAGCGCAAGCAAGTGTAAAACGTGCTAAACGTAATTTAGAACGCACTTATATTAAAGCCCCCTACGACGCGATTATTAACGCACGCAGCATTAGTTTGGGTTCTGTTGTAAATCCAGGTAATAGCTTTGGTTCACTCAGTGCCACCTCGGTCGCTGAAGTACGTTTACCGGTTGCCGATAAAGAACTGCAATACTTAAATAATGGCGGCATTGGTGCAACAGTGTTATTTAGTGCGCAGTTCGCGGGCAAAGAAACCACATGGCAGGCTAAAGTGGTACGCAGTGAAGGGGTGATAGATCAAAAAAGCCGTATGAGCTACTTAGTGGCACAATTACCAACCCCATATGCTAACAAAACTCAACCATTGCGTTTTGGCTCCTATGTTAACGCTAGCATAGAAGGTCGTGCAGTTAATAACGCCATTGTTGTGCCACATCATTTAGTCAAAGAAAATAAAATTGCGATATTAAACGACGATTTAACCTTGTCGTTTAAAACTCTCAATATTATACGTGAACAAAACGGCATGGTGATCGCAGACCAAGGGCTTAATGACGGTGAACAGCTAATTACTTCTGCCCTTGAATACCCTACCGAGGGAATGGCGGTAAAAATTGAAGACGTTGTAACAACCCCAGACGTTACTCAACTTGCATTGAAACAGGAGTAACTTATGTCTACACGTGAAAAAGGCCTAATTGCATGGTTTGCGCGCAACCCTGTTGCAGCAAATCTATTGATGATATTTATACTTATTGGTGGCATTTTAACGGCGTTTACTATTCGCAAACAAATGTTTCCACAATTTGAAAGTAACTGGATCAGTGTCTCCGCGGTATACCCTGGCGCAGCCCCGCAAGAGGTTGAGGAGGGCATTACCATAAAAGTCGAGGAGAACCTTGAGGGTATAGAGGGAATAAAGCGCCTTATCACCTACTCCAATAGAGGCTCTTCACAAGCATGGATTGAAATAGAAGAGCAGTTTGATCCGCAAGAAGTACTCGATGAAATTAAAGTACAAGTAGATTCAATTAATACGTTTCCTGCGGGTATGGAGCGCCCTATTGTTCGTCGCGATAAGTACAAACAAGAAGTAATGATACTTGCGCTTTACGGTGACATGAGTAACTACCAACTTAAAGAGCTCGGAAACGATATAAAAGACGAGCTTCAGGCACTACCTAATATTAATTTAGTTAACTTTAATGGTGGCCTTAATTACGAAATTGGTATTGAAGTAAGCCCTGATAAACTGCGTGCTTATGGATTAACGTTTAGAGATATTGCCAGTGCAGTGCAAAGCTTTTCTGCCAATATGTCAGCTGGGCAAATTCGCTCTGAAAATGGCTATATTTCAATGCGCGTTGAGAAACAAGCCTACCGTGGTAGCGAGTTTGCAAAGCTACCGCTGATCACCCTTGCCGATGGCGCGCAAGTATATTTAGGTGATGTTGCCACTATAAATGATGGCTTTGAAGAAGGCCTACAATACTCAAAATACAATGGTAAAAACTCATTGTCGTTTGAAGTAAACGCCTCCAAAGATCAAGATATTACCGATGTTGCTAAAGTACTTAAAACCTATATGGCTGAAAAAGAATCGCAACTGCCTGCAGGTGTTAAGCTCTCTCCTATTGTTGATTTAACTTACTACCTCGAAGGTCGCCTCGATATGATGGTCGACAATATGATTTGGGGTGGCTTACTAGTTATGTTGGTATTAGCGCTGTTTTTACCATTACGTTTAGCTTTTTGGGTAATGATGGGTTTACCTGTGTCATTTTTAGGTGCCTTTTTGTTTATGCCAATTGGCTTTTTAGATGTCACCATTAACTTAGCCTCGTTATTTGCCTTTATACTGGTGCTTGGGATAGTGGTTGATGACGCCATTGTTGTGGGCGAATCTGCTAGTGCTGAAATAGAAAAACATGGCCATACACTCGATAACGTAGTACGCGGCGTAAAGCGCGTGGCAATGCCAGCAACATTTGGCGTACTTACCACTATTGCGGCATTTTTACCGCAAACTCTTGCCACAGGCCCAAGTGCGGCTTTTTCTAAAGCCATTGGTGGGGTGATTATTTTATGTTTAATTTTCTCACTGATTGAATCAAAACTTATTTTGCCGGCACATATTGCGGCAATGAAAGACCGTAAAGCAAATCCAAAAAACCCGCTTCACCGTGCACGTAAAGTAATGGATAACGGCCTAAAAAGTTTTGTTGATAACTACTACACCCCGTTTGTTGGCCGCTGCATTCATTATCGCTATACCGTAATTGTCGGTTTTATGTGTTTACTGATTGTCAGTGCGGGAATGTTTGCCGGTGGTTTAGTTAAATTTGTGCCTAACCCTAAAATACCGCACGATTTTCCACGCATTGATATAGAAATGAACTTAGCGTCTTCTGAGCAAGCAACGCTTGAGACAGCTAAAAAAATAGAGCAGCTAATACTGAGCGTTGATAACCAGCTCAAAGAGCAATACGGTAAACCGATGATCCACGATTTATCAGTTAGTTTACGTGGGCGAACGCAAGCAAACATTATGGCTATTTTAGTTGAACCCGACCTGCGCCCCATTGATACCTTTGCACTGAGTGCATTATGGCGCGAACAAATGCCTAACTTACCGGGCGTTAAAACCCTAACCATTCAAGACAGTATTATGAACGGGGGTCGAGACGATGGCGATGTAAGCTTTAAACTCGAAGGTAAAAATGCACAAGTACTTAAAGAAGTCGCTGGTAAACTTAAAACCAAGTTGCAAAGTATGGAAGGCGTAGGCGATGTTAATGACTCAATGCAAAGCGCTACCGATGAAGTACAGCTAGATTTAAAACCACTTGCTTACAGCATGGGGCTTACCCTTGCCGATGTGGCCTCACAAGTGAGCTTTAGTTATTACGGTTTAGAAGCACAACGTATTCTTCGCGAAGGTGAAGAAATCAAAGTGATGATCCGCTACCCAGAAGATGAGCGTAACTCAATCAGCGATATTGACAGCGTACGTATTATCACCCCCACAGGCGCTGAAGTACCATTAAGTGAAGTTGCTAATATTTCATTAGTTGATGGGGTTAATCGTATTCGCCGTGAAAATTCAAAACGCACAGTAAACGTATGGGCTGCGGTAAATACTGACCAAGTAGAGCCATTTGCGATTGCACAACAAATTCGTGATGAGTACTTACCTTCATTACTTAAAAACTATCCAGGGGTGCAAAGTAATGTGGCTGGTCGTATTCAAGAGGAAATGGATAGCGCTGATGAGCAATTACGTGACTTTGCGCTATCGATGATCATAATTTTTGCATTATTGGCCATTCCTCTGCGCTCTTACTCGCAACCATTAATTATTATGTCGGTCATTCCATTTGGTGTGGTTGGTGCCATGTTTGGCCACATGGTACTAGGTATGACCATGAGCAGCTTATCGATGTTTGGCATTATTGCGGTAGCCGGTGTGGTGGTTAATGACTCACTCGTGATGGTAGATTTTGTAAACAAAGCGCGTGCTGAAGGTGTGGCAATAAAACAAGCGGTAATGCAAGCCGGTGCACGTCGCTTTAGAGCCATATTACTAACTTCAATCACCACCTTTATTGGGGTCATGCCGATTATTATGGAAACCAGCTTACAAGCAAAAATTGTAATACCGATGGCGGTATCGCTCGCTTTTGGTGTGCTGTTTGCCACGGTAATAACGCTTATTCTTATACCGTGTCAATATGTTGCGCTTGAAGATGCAAAACGCCTGATCCGCAAATGGCGCGGTAAAGATGCCCTAGTCGATGGCCAACCAGCAACGATAAATCACTAAATTAAGTAAAATCCCAACCAAAAAGCTCGGTATTATTATGCCGAGCTTTTTATTTATACATTAAACTGCTCGTTTTTTATGCCTTTTACGTTATGGTATTTAATAATCATAATAAATAAGGCACAACTATGAATTCCCCTCAGTCCGAACACATTTCCTCAAGAAGCATTTGATTGGTATGACGAATACGCTCACGGTTTAATTGATAGACGCACGTTTATGAAAAAGCTTGGTGGCTTAGCCGCATTGGGCTTTTCAATGACGGTGCTTACAGGTGCATTATTACCTAATTACGCACAAGCCGAGCAAGTCTCATTTAACGACGATGACATAAAAGCCACTTACCAAAAATTTGATTCGCCTAATGGCCATGGTTCAGGCAAAGGCTACTTAGTGATTCCAACAAATACACAAGGCAAACTACCTGTTGTATTAGTAGTACACGAGAATCGCGGCTTAAATCCATATGTAAAAGATGTTGCAAGGCGACTAGCTAAAGCCGGGTTTATTGCTTTTGCACCTGATGCGTTATACCCACTAGGTGGCTATCCAGGCAACGACGATGAAGGTCGAGCCATGCAACGCACGATGGATCGCGTTAAAATACAAAATGATTTTGTTGCCGCCGCGCACTTTTTGAAGGCGCATCCAAATAGTAATGGTAAATTAGGTGCCGTTGGTTTTTGTTTTGGTGGCTATATTGTTAACTATTTAGCCTCAGTAGACAGTAATTTATTAACTGCGGGCGTGCCCTTTTATGGTACACCTGCAAGTGAAAGCTTACATAAAAACATTAAAGCGCCATTAATGATTCAGTTAGCTGAGCTTGAAAAACGCGTTAACGCCACATGGCCTGAATATGAGCAGAGCTTAAAAGCTAACAATGTTGATTACACTATGCACATGTGCGAAGGCGAAAATCATGGTTTTCATAACGATTCAACTGGCCGCTACGATGAAAAAAATGCCGAACTTGCATGGCAGCGTACATTAGCGTTTTTTAATAACCACTTAAGTTAACATTACTAAGCGTGAATTTGTTACTCGTTAATTAATACACGTTTATCAACAATTCCCTGCTTTACTAGCTGGTTCAATAAGTGAGCGGTTTTTTCTCTGCACACATCGCGTAGTAGTCGTACAGCGGGAGTAATCGATTGTCGGCTTGGGCAAATAAGCCACAGCTCCCCTTGGGTGTGCTGATAGTTAGGCATCACAGTCACAACGCGTTTATTTAATAAGTCATCGGCAATATCTAACGCCGATTTAATCGCTAAACCTTTGCCTGCTAAACACCAACGCCTGACTAAATCGCCATCGTTTGAGGCAC
Source organism: Pseudoalteromonas sp. S4741 (assembly GCF_005886135.1). Classification (NCBI taxonomy): domain Bacteria; kingdom Pseudomonadati; phylum Pseudomonadota; class Gammaproteobacteria; order Alteromonadales; family Pseudoalteromonadaceae; genus Pseudoalteromonas; species Pseudoalteromonas sp. S4741. Next base: position 26,986 of record NZ_PNCN01000057.1, read on the forward strand.
GTCTGCCCTGCATTTTTACTTTGTATTTTTTTTGGCCATCGGTAAACTCCCATACATTATTGATAATACCTTGCAGCTGATAAAATAACCCTTGATGCTGCGCTAAATCATCAGGGTGTTCTGGCTCACCATATTTAGCTAAATAGGTAGGTGTAGCACAGAGTAGTCGCGGTACGTTGCAAATTTTAAATCCATAAACACTGCTATCACTTGGGGAGCCATAACGCAGTGCAATATCAACCGAATCACGAAAAAAATCGATATTGCTATCGCTAATGTGCGTACGCAAGCTCACACTTTGGTACCTATCCATAATGTCATCAATCCAGGGGATCACTAGGTTGCGCCCTAAATCAGATGAAGTAGCCACCCGCAATTCTCCCTCAATAGCATCATGTTCTCCTTTGAGGTTTTGCCTCGCCGTTTCAAGTACAGCCAGCGCTTGTTCGCATTGGGGTATGTATCGCTCCCCTGCACTGGATAAACGCAAGTGCCGAGTTGTTCTAATAAATAATTCACAGCCAAGGGCTGATTCTACGCGCTTAATAGCCGCACTGGCGGTTGCTGTGCGCATATCTAACTTAGCAGCAGCTAAAGTAATACTTCGACACTCTGCTACTTTTAAAATCAGTTTTAAGTCATTAATCTGCATATTATCTATTTTTATTTGATAATAATTCAATAATTATGCTGTTTATTTTAAATAAAGCAAATTGTATTATGTTGCTAATACACTCAGTGAACACTGTTTATTAGCCCTTTTTATTATGGAGAGACTATGACTCACCCTATTATTCGCGACCTTGAAAGCCGCCATACTGCTAAACGTTACGACGCGACAAAGCACATTTCTCAAGACGATTTAGCGGTATTGTATGACGCGATGCGTCTTTCTCCTTCGTCAATTAATTCGCAGCCTTGGAAATTTGTAGTGATTGAATCAGACGCTGCAAAAGAGCGTATGCACACTACCTTTGCTAATAAGTTTCAATTTAATCAGCCACACATTAAAGCGGCGTCGCACATTATTTTATTTGCTCATAATCCGCAATATACTCGTGAAGATTACGGACACGTAATTGATGCCGATATAAAGAATGGCAGAACTCAAAAAGAAAACCGCGAGCAAGCTTTTGGCGCTTTTGCGTTTGTTGATTTAAATACCGATGAGCAAGGTAATAATGCCGCCTGGACCAAAGCACAAACCTACATTGCTTTAGGCAATACTATGCATGCAGCAGCGCGCTTGGGGATTGATACCACGCCGATGGAAGGCGTTGATGCACAGCTGATTGGTGAAGAGTTTGCAAGCGAATTAGACGGCTATGTGTGTGATGTAGCACTTGCGCTGGGTTACCATGATGCAGAAGAAGACTACAATGCTAAGCTGCCAAAATCACGTTTAAGCAAAGAACAAGTAATTCAGGTTTTATAAGTCAAAGCTGCTCACTATAAATTGTTAGTGAGCAGCTTACTTTATTAGGCTAGTTTTGTGACCACAGACGCACTAATAACTTTGCCTTGATCAACATCTGCGGTAACAGTGCATAAAGCTCCATTGATTAAATTTAAATTAGGAGGGATGTGACCAATATCGGCATCAATGATCACCGGAAATAAACACCCGCCAAAAGCGGCATTTAAGCCTTGGCGATAATCAAACCCCAGATCTTGCCCCTGTAAGGTTACATGGCGGCCAATAATCACCCCGTTTATATCATCAAACATACCGGCTAATTTGAGTGATAATAAAAACCGTGCAACCGTCGCAGGCGTGAGCTCTGCGCTTTCTAAATAAAGCACAATACCTTGCGAGGCACTGTGCTTTTTAAACTCATGCAGTGCCAAAAAAGGCGAATCGAGCAACAGTCCAACCGTATCAAGACATCCACCAAACAATCGCCCTGACATTTCGATACTGCGTTTATCGGTGTAATTTAAACATTGCCATTGGGTGGGCACGCTGTGATCAAATAATGCGTTTGGGTTATGTGCATAATCAGGTTTACTATGCTGGTGATAAACAGAGGGGGCTTGCTCAAACTCACTATTAGCCTCATAGCTTAGACTTTCAAAAATTTGTAAACAATATGGGTCTTTTTCATCGGGGTGTAACTGAATTAAATTGGCGCTATGCAGTGTTGCCCAATTACATTTTGCTGTCAGTGCACAGGCAATCGTGCTGACATCTGAATAACCGACTAACCATTTAGGTTTGGCATTTTTAATTGCGCCAAAATCAAGTAACGGCAATATTTCCATTGCCAGCTCTCCGCCCATTGGCGGCATAATCGCATCTATTTCATCATCTAATAAAAAGTCCATTAGTTGCTTGGCATGCTGCTTGGCTGTTAGCTGAGTTCGCGGTTCGTTTTGACGTAAAAACTCCCCCTCAACAACCTCATAACCTCTTTGTTTTAAGCCGTTAATGACGATGTCTAACCGTGGGTGATATTTTGATTTGATCCCCGCTGATAAAGAACACACGGCGATTTTAGATCCCATTTTTAAAGGTGCTGGATACAGTATATTTGCCATATTATTTCCTTATTGAAGAATAGGTTACTACCATAACAACATAGCCTACATTTACAAACAATGAATAATAATTGACCGGTATTTAAATCAAATATAAAAGCCAAGCATAAAAAAACCAGTGCTTATTACTAAGCACTGGTTTTTATAAAACGTTAAAGTGAGTTAACTAATTAAATATACTCAACCTCAATGATTTCGTACTCTACATCACCTTTTGGCGTTTTGATAATCACAGCGTCATCCGCTTGTTTACCAATTAAGCCGCGAGCAATTGGTGAATTAACAGAGATTAAATTACTTTTAATATCTGCTTCATCATCGCCAACAATCTGATATTTAACTTCAGCGTCGGTTTCAACATTAACGATGGTTACTGTAGTACCAAAAATCACTTTACCTGTATTAGGCATCTTTGTTACGTCAATCATCTGCATGTTTGAAAGTTTTGCTTCAATTTCTTGAATACGGCCTTCACAAAAACCCTGTTGCTCACGCGCAGCGTGATACTCAGCATTTTCTTTTAAGTCGCCGTGCTCACGTGCATCAGCAATATCAGATACAATTTTTGGACGGGTAACAGTTTTTAATTCGTTAAGTTCATCGCGCAATAATTTTGCGCCACGAACTGTCATTGGAATTGATTGCATACTTTTCTCACTTAATCCCAAGGCCGTGGTTACGGCCTTGGCACATTTCCTTAGTTCAATCGCAGGTGTAGTTCTTGAACAGACGTCACTTTACTGCGGTCATCTGCTTGGTTAGCAGTACAGTTAGCAAATGCCGCATTCAATGTCGTAGTATAATTGGTTTTGTGCTGCAATGCACCACGACGTAACACCTTCGAATCTTCAATCGCTTGGCGACCTTCGGTGGTATTAACGATATAGCTATACTCGCCATTTTTGATTCTATCAAGAATGTGCGGACGACCTTCATATACTTTATTTACACGGCGAACCGTAATTCCAGCATCTTCAAGTGCAGCAGCTGTTCCACCTGTTGCATCTAGCTCAAAACCAAGGTCTGTCATGGTTTTAGCTAGTTCTACAATACGTGGCTTATCGCTATTACGTACAGATAGTAACGCGCGACCACCACGTGGTAAAGTGTTGCTTGCACCTAATTGTGCTTTTGCGAACGCTTCGGCGAAAGTATCACCAACACCCATTACTTCACCCGTAGAGCGCATTTCTGGGCCACGGATAGGATCCACACCTTGGAACTTAGCAAATGGCAATACCACTTCTTTTACGCTGTAGTACGGTGGAATCACTTCTTTAGTAATGCCTTGGCTTGCTAAAGATTGACCTGCCATACAACGTGCCGCAACTTTTGCAAGTGCTACACCCGTCGCTTTAGATACAAATGGAACTGTACGTGCTGCACGTGGATTTACTTCGATTAAATACACTTTGCCATCTTTAACCGCAAACTGTGTATTCATCAAACCAACTACGCCAAGCTCAAGGGCCATATCAGTTACTTGCTTACGCATTACATCTTGTACTTCTTGCGTTAGCGAGTGAGCTGGTAATGAACACGCTGAGTCACCAGAGTGAACGCCTGCTTGTTCAATATGCTCCATGATGCCGCCGATGATGACTTGCTCGCCATCACAGATAGCATCAACGTCAACTTCGATTGCGTTATCTAAGAAACGGTCAAGTAACACGGGTGCTTCATTTGATGCAGATACAGCTTCGGTCATATAACGACGTAAGTCTTGCTCATCGTATACAATTTCCATCGCACGACCACCTAATACGTACGAAGGACGTACTACCAGTGGGAAACCAATCTCAGCTGATTTAAGTAGTGCTTCTTCAGTAGAGGTAACCGTCGCATTTTCAGGCTGCAGTAGGTCTAAACGCTCAACAAGTTGTTGGAAGCGTTCACGGTCTTCTGCACGGTCAATCGCATCTGGCGAAGTACCAATTACTGGCACGCCGTTCGCTTCAAGCTCGCGCGCTAGTTTAAGTGGTGTTTGACCACCGTACTGTACGATAACGCCTTTTGGCTTTTCAACACGTACAATTTCTAGTACGTCTTCAAGTGTAATTGGTTCGAAGTATAAACGGTCTGACGTATCGTAATCGGTAGATACCGTTTCAGGGTTACAATTAACCATAATAGTTTCGTAACCGTCTTCACGAAGCGCAAGGGCTGCGTGTACACAACAGTAATCAAATTCAATACCTTGGCCGATACGGTTAGGACCGCCACCAATCACCATGATTTTATCACGGTCAGATGCGTTAGCTTCACACTCTTCATCGTAAGATGAGTACATGTAAGCCGTGTCTGAGCTAAATTCGGCAGCGCACGTATCAACGCGCTTGTACACAGGCACAATATTGAGTTGATGACGCTTTTTACGGATTTCAGCTTCTGACACACCGGCAATTTCTGCAATACGCGGATCGGCAAACCCTTTGCGTTTAAGTTTACGCAAGAAGTCTGCATTTAAGCCGGCCATACCGACTTCTGAAATTTTAGCTTCGTCTTTTAAGATATCTTCAATTTGTACTAAGTACCAAGGGTCAATCTTAGTCAGTTCGAACACATCTTCAACACTCATACCATGACGCATTGCATCGGCAATGTACCAAATACGCTCTGCACCTGGCTCACGTAATTCACGAATGATTTTTTCTTTTGCTTTAGGGTCATCAAGTGCCACAATTGGGTTAAAGCCTGTTGCGCCTACTTCTAAACCACGTAATGCTTTTTGTAATGACTCTTGTTGGTTACGACCAATCGCCATTACTTCGCCCACTGATTTCATTTGCGTCGTTAAACGGTCGTTTGCACCAGCAAATTTTTCAAAATTAAAGCGAGGAATTTTTGTTACCACGTAATCGATTGACGGTTCAAACGATGCTGGGGTTTTACCACCAGTGATATCGTTTTGAAGCTCATCTAACGTGTAGCCTACCGCTAACTTAGCGGCGATTTTAGCAATAGGGAAACCCGTTGCTTTAGACGCCAGTGCCGATGAACGTGATACACGTGGGTTCATTTCAATGATAACCATACGGCCATCAACTGGATTTACACCAAATTGTACGTTTGAACCGCCAGTTTCAACACCAATTTCACGCAATACGGCCATAGAGGCATTACGCATGATTTGGTATTCTTTATCGGTTAATGTTTGTGCTGGCGCAACCGTGATTGAGTCACCTGTGTGCACACCCATTGGGTCAAAGTTTTCAATAGAACAAACGATGATGCAGTTGTCTTTTTTGTCACGAACAACTTCCATTTCGTATTCTTTCCAACCAATTAACGATTCATCAATTAATAACTCGCTGGTTGGTGAAAGGTCTAAACCGCGCTCACAGATTTCTTCAAACTCTTCCATGTTGTAAGCCACACCGCCACCGGTGCCGCCCATTGTGAAAGAAGGACGAATAATACACGGTAAGCCAATACGGCTCATAGTATCGCGCGCTTCATCCATTGAATGGGCAATTTCAGCACGTGGACATTCTAGGCCGATGTTACGCATAGCAACATCAAAACGCTCGCGGTTTTCTGCTTTATCGATTGCATCAGCCGTTGCGCCAATAAGCTCAACGCCATGCTTAGCCAATACACCATGCTTGTCTAAATCAAGCGCACAGTTTAATGCTGTTTGGCCACCCATTGTAGGCAGGACAGCATCTGGCTTTTCTTTTTCAATGATTTTTTCTACCACTTCCCAGTGAATTGGTTCGATGTATGTTGCATCGGCCATTTCTGGGTCAGTCATAATAGTGGCTGGGTTTGAGTTAACGAGTATAACTCGATAGCCTTCTTCTCTTAGTGCTTTACACGCTTGAGCACCAGAGTAGTCAAATTCACAAGCTTGACCAATTACAATTGGGCCTGCGCCTAAGATAAGAATGCTTTTTATGTCGGTACGTTTTGGCATTATTACTCCGGTTAAATTAGTGGTTACGCGCTTGCATCAAATCGATGAAGTGGTCAAATAATGGGGCTGCATCATGCGGACCAGGACTCGCTTCAGGGTGACCTTGGAAGCTAAACGCTGGTTTATCTGTACGATGAATACCTTGCAATGTGCCGTCAAATAACGATTTATGCGTTGCACGTAAGTTATCTGGTAATGTGGCTTCATCTGCAGCAAAACCATGGTTTTGTGCGGTGATCATTACAACATCACGGTCAAGATCTTTAACTGGGTGGTTACCACCATGGTGGCCAAACTTCATTTTTACTGTTTTAGCACCTGAGGCAAGCGCTAGTAGTTGATGCCCTAAACAAATACCAAAAATTGGCGTGTCGGTTTCTAAAAAGGTTTTAATTGCATCAATGGCATAAGTACATGGCTCAGGATCGCCAGGGCCATTTGATAAGAAAATACCATCTGGGTTTAAGGCTAGTACGTCAGCGGCAGAGGTTTGTGCGGGTACAACCGTTAGTTTACAACCACGATCTACAAGCATACGTAAAATATTACGTTTAACACCGAAGTCGTAGGCAACAACATGAAACTTTTCATCATCAGCGTGTAAGGTTTTAAACCCTTCACCTAATGTCCAGCTTGATTCGCGCCACTGGAAATTTTCCTTGGTTGAGACAACTTTTGCTAAATCCATGCCTTTTAAGCCTGGGAAGGCTTGCGCAGCTTCAAGCGCTTTTTTCTCGTCTAGTTCGTCACCGGCAACAATACAGCCATTTTGTGCGCCTTTATCACGCAAAATACGGGTTAGTTTTCTGGTGTCGATGTCCGCAATACCTAAAATATTACGTTCTTTTAAGTAATCATCTAACGATTGCTCGTTACGAAAATTACTCGCTAGCAGTGGCAAATCACGGATCACTAGGCCTTTAGCCCAAATATGACTCGCTTCTTCGTCTTCGCTGTTGGTACCCGTATTACCGATATGTGGGTACGTCAAAGTTACGATTTGTTCCGCGTACGATGGATCAGTCAAAATTTCTTGATAACCAGTCATAGACGTATTGAATACTACTTCACCGACTGACATGCCGTCAGCGCCGATTGCAGTACCGCGAAACACTGTGCCGTCTTCTAGGACTAACAGAGCGGATTTAGTCAAGTTAAACCTCCTAACAGTAAAAAACGGGAGTAAGCAAATTGCTTAACACCCCGCCAATACTCAGATAATTGGTCAAAGCCTGATTTCTGTGAGCTTAAATTGTTTTACGCAGTCTTAAATGATGCCGATGTAAACCACTAAACCTTCATTCATTTTTCTTGCCTAAAACTCTTTTCATTCCCACACAAACCCCGGTTTTGCTAACCATATGAGTATAATTGGAAACACGCATTTAGTAATTTTTGGCAAATTGGCTGCATTCTACATGAAGTTGGCTTTTAGGTCTAACGCTAATTAGTAAATTGTAATAAATAAGTGGTTATAGCAAAAAATCACCTCAAAGCTTTAAAAAAAGAACTTAACTACTTTAAATCTAGCACATCTTGCATGTCATAAAGTCCTGCGGGTTTATTTTTCAACCACTGCGCAGCTCTTATAGCACCTAGCGCGAAGGTCATTCGCGAACTTGCTTTATGGGTTAATTCAAGTCTTTCGCCCATTGTAGCGAAGTAGGCCGTGTGTTCACCTACTATATCACCGCCTCTTAGCACCGAATAACCAATTTCATTTTGTGATTTGGCCTGCTCTATATTGTTGCGATCATAAACGGCAACCTCATCATGATCCCACCCTTTTGCCTGAGCAATCGACTCGCCAATGGCAAGTGCAGTGCCCGATGGCGCATCAATTTTATGACGATGATGTGCTTCAAAAATTTCTATATCTAAATCATCACCTAGTTTTGTCGCTGCCGTTTGCACTAAGTTAAGCAGTAAATTTACGCCCACGCTATAATTACGCGCAAATACAATCGGAATATGTTTAGCGGCATCCGTTAATAGCGCCATATCGTCATGAGTTAAGCCGGTGGTGCCAATTACCATAGGTGTTTTTTGCTCAACGGCTGTTTTTAAATGATTTCTCATGCCTTCAGGCAAAGTAAAGTCTATAAGCACATCTACATTTTCAACCTGCTGTTCACTGCTAAACTTAATCTCTTTTGCCGCTGCGCTATTAAGCTGATTAACTGGCAGGTCTAATAATGGTGACTGACTGCGCACATAGGCCGCCGCTAATTGTGAATTTTTATTGATTGTTGCTGCTTCTACAAGTGCCAATCCCATACGGCCATTCGCACCAAACACACCTACTCGATTCATCTTTTTACAACCTATGTATTTTTTAGTTAGCTAGATTTTATCTAAAACTCATGTAATAGTCAGGAAAGCTTATTAAAAAGCTTCGATTATTTTAGGGTCTGTTGACCTTTGCGGATTAAAATTTGTTTAAACTAGGAGCGGTTTAATCGTGGCGCGAGGTTT